>JAZQFQ010000103.1:0-3948 GCA_045539595.1 Eubacteriales bacterium
ATACACATCGATTGAAGAAGCACGGGCTGATATGACAGACACATCAAAAATAATATTAAAAAATGTATGTGGAGATGTGTTTGGAGATGGATAAAGTAAAAAAGATAATATTGCTTCTTCTCTGCTGTGGGGTGCTTGTGAGTATGGTAGGATGCAGTGGCAACACAGCACCACCACCGACCGAAAGTCCGCCGACAACGGTGTCGAAAATGACAATAACTGAAACGCCCACCGAAACAACACCGCCAGTAACGGCGGTAGAGCCGACAGAGAAAGAAAAAGAACCTACTCCGATCGAGACAAGGCTCAGGAAACCGAAGGAAGAAAGGAGTGAGGTTATGATTGTAACAACACAGCCGCCTTGATGTGATAAAGGCGGCAGCGGAGAAAAAGAACTCGCCGTAAGTTCTAAAAAAACGGCAATAACAACAGAAAGGAAAAATTATTATGAAAACACCTATGTATAAAAACTACGATGAGCTGCCGCTGTTCCTGAATGCGGATACGGTAGCAAAGGCTCTCGGTATCGCCATCTCCTCTGCGTATGAGTTGATGCAAGAAAAAGATTTCCCGACCTTCAAGGTGGGCAATCGTAAGTTCGTGGAAAAGGAAAAATTCCGTCAGTGGGTCAAAGCACAGTCAGGAGGTAACCGTTGAAATGCAACCGGTACCCAAAGAGAGATGCAGTGAAAAATTATTTTCCTCTGCCGAATGAAATCTTCTCGCTGGGACTAAGCGGTGGTGAAATCTTGGTCTACACCTACCTTATGTATCGTGAAGATCGGGAAACGTTTCAGTGCCACCCAAGTTACAAAACCATTGGCGAAGCGGTTGGTATAAGCAATAACACCGTCAAAAAATACGTGGACGGTCTGGTCGAGAAACGCTTGATCACAACTGAGACGACCTCCGTTATCACAAAGAAAGGTGAAAAGCGTAACGGCAATTTGCTCTATACCATCCGTCCGATTCAGGAAGCGGTGGAGTATCATTACGAGCAGCAGATGATACGGCTGAACGAGGAAATGCAAAGGCGAAATGCACTGGCAAAACTCGCCGAATACGACCGAAAACACCCCAAGGTAGCGGTATGACGGACGTCAAAAACAGGGCTCCCACCGAAATGAATAATTCCGGTGGGAAAGAGTAAGGACGCTGAAACGGGCGAACTTTTCGTGCCTCTTGGCACGGAAATGAGCAAGTGAAAGCCGTCATTACGACAAGCAGGTTAAAGCGTGGGGGCTTCCCACGCTACCTACTTCGGACGGCAGAGCCGACCGTTAGGGGATTTTACGAAATAATCAAAAGCAGATTTAAGTGGTCTTGCAGAAAGGAGATAAAAATGGCAGAAAATAAAGCCAAAAAAAGCAGGTTTCCGCTGTATATGACGGTGGAACAGGATGCGGAAGTAAACCAGTTCGTAGATAACGGATATACGCTTCCACGATCTCAGGCACACCTTCGCCACTCATGCGCTCACAATCGGTGTGGATGCCAAAACACTGTCGGGAATCCTTGGGCATACCAATGCAAGCTTCACTGTGAATGTCAGAAATCCTCGCACAAATAAAATGTAAGTCAAAGCTGCTTGATTATTGTATGAATAATTAATTTGTGAGGAATTTATAATGAAAATTACCTATCGTGAAGAAAATGGATGCTTTTACCCCAATCTTGAACTACCCAAGCAGACAAATTACACCATTGGCAAATACGGATTATTACACCTTGATTATATCAAGGAACATCGTAAAGGCAGATATACCACGCTTGTTTCGGAATGTCGATTGAGTGAATATCTCCATAAGATTGATGAACAAGCACGCGAACAACTGAACATATACATCGAACAAATGGCTAAGATGCAGAACGTAACCGAAGAACTCAAAGCCTATGATCCGAAATGCTGGGTGCAAGCGATGAATAACATCAAAGAAAACGCGGAAGAAAGCGTTTTGAGGGAGGTGGTTTATCAATGAGTTCTATATTTACGAATTATGACATGTCAATATATGACCACAAACAGACAACAGGAACTACGCCCTGAAACGAAGCAACTGATGGAATATATGGTAAGGTATCACCAGGACCTTCTCAAAAAAATTTTTAAAGAACATAAAAAACCATTGACAATGTAGGTGAACTGTGCTATAATACGGTGTCATAAACCGTTGAAGCGGAGATAACGTAAGATAAGACTACACAGAGAGCCCGTGATGCTGAGAGTCGGGTTAGAAACTGTCCTACAAATGGACCGCTGAGGGCGCAGTCAAAAGAGCAAGCTTGTTCTGAGTATTCTGCGACGTTGTAGGCAGACGTGATTTGCCGGAGATATGTTGGTATCTCGCTAAGCGCACACCCATATTGGGATGTGAATCAAGGTGGCACCGCGGATAGTGTGCATTTGCGAAGCAATATGCTTTATTCGTCCTTGACAGAGAGTATATTTCTGTCAAGGGCGTTTTTATATTTCTAAACTTCCTTGACGAGATAGATCAGGGGAGCTTTTCTCTTTACAGGAGGTCAATATGTTTATATTATCAAAGCGATGGCGAGAGGCTCTGTAACACATCTACCGTCAAACACAAAACAAAAAACATTTTATTTAAGGAGAAAATTACTATGAAATACAATAACGTTGAATTCGATACCTACTTTAAGAATTACCCCGATCAGAACGGCTTTTTCGGTAAATACGGCGGTTCGTACATTCCGCCCGAGCTTCAGGTTGCGATGGATGAAATTGCACAAGCTTATCAGACCATTTGCAAGTCCTCCAAGTTTATCGCGGAGCTTCGCAAGATACGCAAGGAATTCCAAGGCAGGCCGACACCGATCTCCTATCTTGAAAGACTTTCGAACAGCATTGGCACGGGCGTTCAGCTCTACGTCAAACGCGAGGATTTGAACCATACGGGCGCGCACAAGCTCAATCATTGCATGGGCGAGGCGCTCCTTGCCAAGTATATGGGCAAAAAGAAGGTCATAGCAGAAACCGGTGCAGGTCAGCACGGTGTTGCGCTTGCAACTGCCGCCGCATACTTCGGGCTTGAATGTGATATTTATATGGGCTCGGTTGACATCAAAAAGCAAGCACCCAACGTGGCAAGAATGAAAATACTCGGTGCGAGAGTAATTGAAGTAACAGACGGTCTTGCAACCCTCAAGGAAGCGGTCGACGCGGCATTTGCGGCATACTGCAACGAATATAAGGATGCCATTTACTGTATCGGCTCTGTTGTCGGTCCCCATCCGTTCCCGATGATGGTGCGTGATTTCCAAAGCGTCGTCGGCATTGAGGCAAGAGAACAGTTCCTTGATATGACAGGCGAGCTTCCCGATGCGGTGGTTGCCTGCGTTGGCGGCGGCTCGAATGCGATGGGACTGTTCTCGGGCTTCCTCAATGATCCTGTTGACATTTACGGTGTTGAGCCTCTCGGCAGAGGCGCGGGGATGGGCGATCATGCCGCAAGTCTTACCTACGGAACAGAAGGTATCATGCACGGATTTAACAGCATTATGCTGAAGGATGAGAACGGTGAGCCTGCTCCCGTTTACTCGGTGGCAAGCGGTCTTGACTATCCCTCTTGTGGTCCCGAGCACGCATTCCTGCATGATCTCGGCAGAGTGAAATATGACGTTGTGAACGACGATGAAACCATTGATGCCTTCTATACACTCTCTCGCCTTGAAGGAATCATCCCCGCCATTGAAAGCTCTCACGCCGTTGCCTATGGTATGAAGCTGGCAAAGACGATGGGCAAGGGCTCTGTGCTTATCAATCTCTCTGGCAGAGGCGATAAGGATATGGACTATATCATTGAAAAATACGGCATCAGATAACTGTCCCGTTACAGTTACAAATAAAAATGGAGGCTCACCTGTTTTGGGCGTGCCTCTGTTTGTTATTGGATCGTCAGATTTGAACCGTCAAAGTCAAATCGGAGG
>JAZQFQ010000104.1:0-25954 GCA_045539595.1 Eubacteriales bacterium
AAAGGAAAAGGGCTGTTGCCCGGTTTTTCCCTATGATGACGGAACTTCTCTCTCCTGCGGGAGATTTTGAAAAACTGCGTGCCGCCATCCGCTACGGCGCGGATGCGGTCTATCTGGCCGGCGAGGCTTTTGGCATGCGCGCGGCATCTGCCAACTTCACAAACGAAGAGCTTTCTGAAGCCGTGGCCTATGCCCACAAGCGGGGCGTAAAAATCTACATAACGGTAAACATCCTTCCCCGCACAAAGGAATACGAGGCGCTTCGCCCCTATCTGATCTTTTTGGAATCCATCGGCGTGGACGCGGTGATCGTGTCTGACTTGGGCGTGTTCACCCTGGTGAGGGAGGCGGCGCCCAAACTGGCCATCCACATCTCCACCCAGGCGTCCTCCGTATCCGCCCAGGCCTGCACTGCCTGGTACAACATGGGCGCGTCCCGGGTGGTACTGGCCAGAGAATTGAGCATGGCGGAGATACGGGAAATCCGGGAGAACACCCCGCCGGAGTTGGAGCTGGAGGCCTTTGTGCACGGGGCTATGTGCATCGCGTACAGCGGCCGGTGCCTGCTCTCCAATTATTTCACGGGGCGGGACGGCAATCACGGCATGTGCGCCCAGCCCTGCCGCTGGAATTACAATGAATTGACGATCACGGAGGAAAAGCGTCCCGACGACCGGATTCACGTGATCGAGGATCACGGCGATACCTTTGTCATGAGTTCCCGAGACACCTGCATGATCGAGCATGTGCCGGAATTGATTGAGGCGGGCATCACCTCCTTCAAGATCGAGGGACGGGTGAAGAGCGCCTACTACACCGCGGTGGTGACCAACACCTACCGCATGGCCATCGATGCTTATCTGGCCGACCCGGCAACATACACATACAATCCTCTCTGGATGCGGGAGTTGTGCAGCGTGAGCCACCGTGAATATCACACGGGATTCTATTTCACCCCGCCCCATGAGTCCGCCAACACCGTCACCGCCCCCGGCTACATCCGGGAGAAGGCCTATTTAGCCATCGCCGCCACCGACAGCGATGAGGATGGATACGCCACCTTCATCCAGCGGAACAAGGTGATCGCCGACGCCCCCATGGAGTTATTGACCCCCGGCAAGGTGGGCATTCCCTTCACGACATCCCATATGACCAACGAGGCGGGAGAGGCCATCGAATCCGCTCCCCATCCCATGATGCGATTCACCATGCGCACCGACGTGCCTGTGCGGGCCGGCGATATCGTGCGTGCCGGTGACGCGGAATCTGATTTGTGAGGTACTTATGGATTTTTTGATTGAGTTGTTGAAGATCATCCTCATCGGCGTCGTGGAGGGCATCACCGAATGGCTTCCCGTGTCCAGCACGGGGCATATGATCCTGGTGGAAGAACTGGTTTCCCTAAAGTTGAGCGAGGATTTCATGGAAATGTTCCGTGTGGTGGTACAGTTGGGCGCGGTTCTGGCCGTGGTGGTGCTGTATTTCCACAAGCTGTTCCCCTTCTCCCCGAAAAAATCCCCGGCGGAGCGGAAATCCTGCTTCCGTTTGTGGGGGATGATCCTCATCGCCTGCGTGCCCGCGGCGGTGATCGGTATTCTTTTGGACGATTGGCTGGATGCCCATCTGTACAACTACATAACCGTGGCGGTGACGCTGATCGTATACGGCATCGCCTTTATTCGGATCGAAAAGCGAAACAAGAGCCGCCGTGCCGCCATCGAAACGGTGGACGAGATCGACGTGGGAACCGCCGTGAAGATCGGTCTGTTCCAGGTGCTCTCTCTGATCCCGGGCACGTCCCGCTCCGGCTCCACCATTCTGGGCGGCATGCTGTGCGGCGTGTCCCGCCCCGCGGGCGCGGAATTCTCCTTCTTTTTAGCCATCCCCGTCATGGCGGGAGCCAGTTTTCTGAAGCTTCTGAAATTCGGCTTTGATTTCACCATGTGGGAGATCATCATCCTGGCCGCCGGCACCCTGGTGGCGTTTATCACTTCCCTGATCGCCATCCGATTCCTGGTATCCTTCGTGCGCCGTCATTCCTTTGCCGTGTTCGGCTACTATCGCATCGTTCTCGGCATTTTGGTGCTGGGTTATTTCCTCGTGAAGAACGGCGTGTTCGCATAAATTGTAAAAAAGGAGCGCGTGCTCTATGAGTAAGACGTGTAAATATTTCGGCAAGTGCGGCGGATGCCAGACCCCCAATCTGGACTACCCCGCCCAGCTGAGCCTCAAAATGCGGAAGATGATCTCCGTCATGGGACGGATGTGCCACGTGGACGAGATCGTGGGGATGGAGGATCCCTATCACTACCGGAACAAGGTGCAGGCCGCCTTTGGCCGCCAGAGCGGCCATACGGTCTGCGGCATCTATCAGAGCGGCAGCGGGCGGATCATCCCCGCCAAATCCTGCCTCCTCGAGGATGAGCGGGCCACCGCCATCCGTCTGGCGGTGCAAAAGCTGGCACAGGAGATGTCTCTCACCATCTACAATCCGAAGAACGGACGGGGGCTCCTCCGTCACGTGATGGTGCGGGTATCCCGCGCCACATCCCAGGCGATGGTGGTACTGGTGACGGGTACGTCCCCCTTCACCAAGGCACGCGCCTTCACCGAGGCCCTGCTGGAGATGCGCCCCGACATCACCACCGTGGTGCAGTGCATCAACACCACCGACGTACCGCTGTTCATGGACGGGCGGGAAACGGTGCTGTACGGCGGCGGATTTATGGAGGACGTGATCGGCGGCATCCGCTTCCGTGTGTCCGCCAAAGCCTTTTTGCAGATCAATCCCACCCAGACGGAAAAGCTGTACGGGCTGGCGCTGGAAAACGCGGGACTGACCGGCAAGGAAACGGTGCTGGACGCCTACTGCGGCGTGGGTACTATGTCCCTGTTGGCCGCCGGCCGTGCCAAGCGGGTCATCGGCGTGGAGATCAACGAATCCGCCGTGGAAAACGCGGCGCAGAACGCCGCCCTCAACGGAATCCGTAACGCGGAATTCCACGCGGCGGACGCGGGAGATTACATGAACCATCTGCTCCGCCAGCGGACCAAAGTGGACGTGGTACTGGTAGATCCGCCCCGTGCCGGCTGCTCGGAAAAGTTTTTGAAATCCCTGATCCGGCTTTCCCCGGAGAAAATCGTGTACGTATCCTGCAATCCGGACACCCTGGGACGGGACGCCATCACCCTGCGTAAGGGCGGCTACCGTGTGGAGCGCGTCACTCCCGTGGACATGTTCCCGTTTACGACGCACGTGGAGAGTGTGACGCTGTTTGTGAAGAAAGTATGACATTAAAAAACAATAATAAGATTTTCATCACGCAAAACGAAAAAACAGAAGGTGCCCATTTTGAATTCCGGGTATGTTCCGGGCAAGGAAGTTCTCTTTTTGTGCCAATACACAAAGATACCGTTTTTTTCGATGAATATTTGAAATATTTGGAGCCCACCGAAACCCCAAACGGTGGATCAACGTTTGACGGCTGCGGTATAAACTACTACACCAGAGAACAGGCTCAGATAATGTGTAATAAAATTCAGAAGGACAAGCCCCAAGAATACACAATATTGCTTGATTGGCTAAAAAACAATGTTTTAGACCCATCGGAAAATGGTTTTTATCTATTCGGTCTTTGACTGCTTGCAGAACACATGGTACACCTACATAAAACAAAGGAGTCCCCTCTATGAAAATCCTGAAAATTCTCGGTAAAATCCTCGCCTCGGTGGTGATCTCGGTTCTGGCACTGGTGGTGCTGGTGTTGGGCGGGCTGAATGTGGCGAAATTCTTTATTTACGATGATTATTACGATGCCGAATCGGCGCTGTGCCGGAATCCCGGATTGAATGACGGTTTTGTTTGCCAGGGCATTGCCGCCGCGGACGGAGAGGATCTGATTCTTGTATCCGGCTACATGGCGGACAAGAGCCCCTCCCGCATTTATGTGACCACGCTGGACAGCGACTCCTACTACGTGACGCTCCACTGCGACGGAGAGCCCTACACGGGCCACGCGGGCGGCATCGCCGTTTCCGGGGAGATGGCCTACATCGCCAACGGCAGTAAGATCTTCTCCTTCCCTCTCCGTGACGTGCTGGACGCGAAAAACGGGGACAGCGTAAACATCGGCGCGGGCACGAAGATCAACAACAAGGCCTCCTTCCTCTACACGGACGACACCTATCTGTACGTAGGATCCTTTATGGATGACAGCACCAAGCGGGTGGACGAGCACATTTTTGAGACAGCGGAGGGCACACATTATGCCATCTGCTCCGTCTATCCGATCGGCGATCTGTCCGCCCCCGTGCGGATCTATTCCATCCGGGACTGCGTGCAGGGCATCTGCTTCACGCCGGACGGCAAGGTGGTTATGTCCACCTCCTACGGGCTGAGCAGCTCGGGATACTACGTGTACGATCTCTCTGATGCCACCGATTCCGGCAAAGTGCTGGACGGCGCGCCGGTGTATTATCTGGACAAGCTGGAGGAGAAGACGGACGGACCGGCCATGGCGGAGGGACTCGATTTCTATAAAGGAAAAATCATCACTCTGACGGAGAGCGCGTCGGACAAGTACATATTTGGCAAGTTCTTCTTCGCCAACGATATCGTCAGCCTGGATGTGAATGAGCTGGCGGATTGAGGCAAGCAGCGGAAGATGAAAATCCGGGAAGTTACGGAAAATAAAAAGCAGTATCTGGCTTTGCTTCTGTTGGCCGACGAACAGGAGGATATGATCGACCGATACATCGACAGAGGAACTATGTATGTGCTGGACGATGCCGGTGTTCGATGTGTCTGTGTCGTCACCAATGAGGGCCATGGTGTTCTTGAAATCAAAAATATCGCCACCGATCCCGCCCATCAAAGACATGGCTGCGGAAAGGCAATGATCGATTTTCTTGCGGCCAAATACAAAGGGCAATACTCCCTTTTGCAGGTGGGGACAGGCGACAGCCCACTGACCGTTCCTTTCTATGAAAAATGCGGTTTTACCCGTTCGCATCGCATAAAAAACTTCTTCACAGACAATTATGACCACCCCATATATGAATGCGGTACTCAGCTGATCGATATGATTTATCTGCAAAAGAAGATATAAAAAGGAACTCCCACAAGGCACTCTCCGTAAGGAAGAGTGCCTTGTATCATTTCAAAAAAATATTTCCTTTGGGACAGTCTTATGATATAATGAATGAGAAGAGGTGAAATCAATGTCAAATGAATCCGAATGGAAAGAATCTTATTTTATGAAGATGTATGATAACCCAACCGAAAGAGTCAATGCGGAATACGTTGCCGATATCGATCAATACCAAAACCGTCCTGTTTCCGCTTGTAAAAAAGAACAAGCATTAAAGCTGCTTAAACGATTTGCCAGAAAAGATTTTTCTGTGTTTTGGGATGAGTCAGTTTGTGAATACTTTCCTGCTATCACGGAAGGAACGATGAAGATTGCAGAAGAAGTATATACACATAATGAGGCAATAAGGTATGCAAAGAGTTTGATCGCAAAACTGAATCCCAAAGACCTCGCACGTGCTTTTTTGTACGGCGTTTCGCATAATGCACCTGAATATCGCACTGCACTTGCATGCTACTATTTTGTAAAAAATTTGCCTGAACACGAATTTGAAAAGAAATTTATCGGCACAACCGCAACCGGCGATGTTTATTCAGATAACACCTGCGAAGTATGTAAGTATAACAGCAAATTGAGTGATGAGCCTAAGATGCAATTTTGGCACATCAATGTCGATATGTATCACTTTTATTATAAAGCTCATATCCCATTTTGCTTCAATCTTAATACTGCTATCGTTTATCTTGATGAATATGTAAAATTGCCTACACCATCTTCAACAAGAGATGATTTGATGTTCTTTAAACAGATTATTGCATTGATTCAATCTTTACCGGAGAATACGCCGCCGTCCAAACTCAGGAAAGAATTAAAGCAATCCGGTCTTTTAAAAATGACAATCGAACAAATTGACGCATTTATTGATATGTTGGGATATTTAAATATACTTCATACCGATGATTCTTTTGGTGTTACAGTCGGACATACAAAAGAGCGGGATATGCTTTATCCGTTGAGTGACCGTTCTTATTTTGCGCATCCTGTAAATCGTTGGACTCGAAAATGCGGTGTTGATGATAATATGGTCAATCAATTATTTGGTGATATATATTAACAAAAGGCTTGCTGTTTAGCAAGCCTTTTACTGTTTTATTTCTGTGTCCATATATAGCGAGTATCAGATTTTGACACCACAACCAAAGACAGCCCGAAATAAATGTGGGAGACTACTTCTTTACGAAGTGTCTCCCGTGGGAGTTCCTTTTTATTTACTGTACCTGTTCGTACAGCCAAAGGACCGTATAGCGGTCTTTCAAATCCTTCGCGCAGCGGATGGCGTCGGCCAACTTTTCCTCGGAGTACATATCATAGAAGTCGTCCATGGAAAGTCCCACATCCGTCAGCATCCCGAGAATCTCCTCCGGCGTGGGGGAATCCGAAAGAATTTGTCGGATCTCCGCCCATTTGGCCCGGTAGACGTGTAGTTTGTCCTCATTTATCCAGCCCAGCTTCTTCTGCAGAGCGATGATGCCGTCGGCGGCGGTGGCATTGCCCGGCACGCTGTACACCCGGCGGATGTTGGCCTCCCACTCCGCCATATCAAATGCCTTTGCCGCCGGCTCGTCGATGGCCAGCAATTCCTGCCGGAGCTGTGCCGTCACATACGTGGAATAGGCCACGTCGATGCCGTGGCAGAAATAGGGCTCGCCACGGAGAAGGCCGACCACCTCAAAATAGTGAGACAGATGATGCTCACTGCCGGAGGCGGGGCGGGAGTTGCCCATATACGCCATGGCGATCCCCACCATGATCAGCGCCCGCATCAGTGCGGCCACCGCATGCTCATCCCGGGCGGCGATGGCCCGGCCCATGCCGGCCACAGATTTTACCGTATCGTAGGTCAGGTCATAGATGTACTCGCACACCGGCTCGTCGTTGACGATGCCGCTGAGCCGCCAGTCGTTCAGGCAGCTGAATTTGCCGATGATATCGCCGTACCCCGCCCGTAGCATATCCATGGGGGCATCCTTCAGAATGGCTGTGTCGCAAATGATGGCGGCGGGCACATCGGCGGTGGTGGTGATCTTCATGCTGTCGAAGATCATGGCCGCCCCCTTCGATGCGTATCCGTCCATGGACGGAGCGGTAGCCACGATGAAATAGGGCAGATTCTGCTCCGAAGCCACGTATTTGCACAGATCGTTGATGACGCCCGAGCCCACGCCCAGAATCAGATCGGTTTTGGCGGTGACGCGGGAGGTCAGATCGGCCACGGCCGCCTCATTGGGAACCACAAAGCTTTCCCCCGGGTACATCATCCGGCCATGGACAGCACTGCCCAGCAGTTCCCCCACCCGGCGGCCGGCGGCCCGGTAGGTATTCTCGTCGCACACCAGCAGGATGTGCCTGTATTCTCTTGTCATGGCGGGCAGTTCGTTGAGGGCGCCGTGGCGGATCACCACCTGAGAGATGGTGCAGCTGTGATGCCGGCCGCACGGGCAATCCTCCCGCTCCCCCAGAAGGCCCGCCATATCCGGCACGGAATCATCCAGCCAGGGAGCCAGGATTTCGTCCAGCCGGCGGTAATCGTCGGTGCAGAGGAAGCGGAAGTCAGAGCGGTAGACGCTTTCGTCGTTGCCACCCAGGCCGTAGTCATCGCCCACATAGATGACCTCGCTGTGCTCATACCCGTTGTCCCGGCACCAAAGATCCAGGGCGTAATACTTATTGAAGGGCTTCGGCGCCATATCGAAGGAAGAGGATCCGCCCACGAACACGTTGTAGTCGGAGAACAGATCACACACCTCGCCATAGAATGCCCGGCGTTTTTTGCGATCAGGATCGATGGCCAGCTTGTCCTTCTGCACCGCCTTCGTTCCCAGCAGGGGGAAGGTCAGACATCCCGACGCGTGATATTCCACGTTGTCGCCCGCATATTCCGTGAAGCCGTGCTTTTGGCGCAAGAAGGTGATCTTTTCCTCCACCGCCGCCGGATCGGCGCAGAGCTTGATATCATCCCGGATCAGCGTCAGTTTCTCGCCTTCGCATCTGGCGTACTGCATGCCGTAATTGCCAATGATGTCCACATTCAGCCCGGCAAGCTGCTTGTGAATCCGCGCGCAGGCACCGGCGCCCACGATCAGAATCCGGTATTTTTCGGAAAGTTTTCCCAGAATCTCCCGGTTTTTTTCATCCAGCGGCGTCTTGTGCTGTGTCAGCGTGCCGTCCAGATCAAATGCAAATACCTTTACCATATCCTCACTCCTTTACCCGCCGGGACAGGCGGATGTCCTCCACTTCCCCATACAGGATGGAATCTCCATTTGCTTCGGCATTGACTTCCACCCGATTCTATGTTACCATTATACTGACGATGCGCGAAAAACGCAATATGTGGTCACAAACATGAAAAACTTTCACTTTAATCGACCAAAACTATCATTTTTTTGCGCATATGCGCAAAAGGAAAGCAGGGGATATGTACAAGAACGATCGGGATGAGGAAGTCCTGCAGCTGATCCATAACGCGGGTTACATGAGCATCCGCGATCTGGCAGAGAAAACCTACACCAGCCAATCCACCATCCGCCGGGATCTGGAGCGACTGGAGCAAAAGGGACTGATCCGCCGCCGTCACGGCGGGGCGGAATCGCTGATACTGCTTCGGCCGCCGCAGATCATTCGCCGACAGCACAATCCGGCGGAAAAGCAGGCCATCGCACGAAAAGCGGCGGAGTTGGTCACGCCGGGCAGCACCATTTTTATCGATGTATCCACCACCGTGCAGTACATGATCCCCTATCTGGCCGGGGTGGACCAGCTGACGGTATACACCAACGGAGCAGACACCGCCATGCGGCTGACCGCATCTCGGATCCGCACCGTCAGCACAGGCGGGGAGTTGTTCGCCGAATCCATGGCGTATGTGGGGCCGGTGGCGGCGGATGCGGTGCGGAATACCTATTTTGACGCCATGTTTTTCTCCTGTGCGGGGATTGACAACCGTGTGATCAGCGACTGGTCCGAGCCGGAGAGTGTCTTGCGGCGGGTAATTCTGGAGCAATCGAAAAAGCGGTATTTTCTGGCGGATCACACCAAGCGAGGCAAGCGCTTCACTCACATCGTCTGCCGCGTGTCCGACGTGGATGAAATTTTGAGCGAATAAAAAACTGCCCAATCGGGCAGTTTTTTATTATACGATCATTCCGATTCGGCCAGACTCTGAAGCCACTGAACGGCTTCCTTGTAATACGCTTCGTTTCGGGCGGGGTTGAACCAGGCCCAGCGGGGATTGGTGAGGAGGTCAAGGATAACCTTCGGGGAGGCATACTGTCGGGCTTGCCCCGCTCCGTATACCGGATGAACTTCTCCGTCCGGGGACTGCATATGGATCCACTGTTTATCCACGCGCAATCCGCCGAACAAGGCCGCGCCCGTATCCAGATATTCCTCCGTCAGGCTATGGAAGTGCTTCATTTTCTCTATAGCGGAAAGGAATTCCGCCCGACCGGCATCAACCTCACCCATGCCGAACAATCCCGCGGCATACACCAGCTGTTTGTAGGCGTAGAAAGCCAGCCAGCCGTCGGGAATTCTCCCGTCCTTACCAAAGGATGCGATGGTGTCCATCACGCTCTTATGATACGCCGCCTTGGCTGCCGCCCCCGCTTTGTCCGGATAGCGCATATCCAGCAGATTGGCCATAGCCTCCAGATTGTGCTGCGCCAGACACAGTTTTTCCTTTTCCGTATCCGGCCATGCGGCATAGCGGTAGATCATCAGACTGCGCCGATTGTGATTGGTATGATACGGCACCAGCTCCAGCCACTCCTCCAGATCGCACTCGTCACAGGCACGCACCATGCAATGGATGGCTGTATGCCGGTACTGCACATCCTCCAGCAGTTTTTTCGCCGTGGTGCGCAGAAGTGCGTAGTATTTGTCCCGGTTCTCCGGATTTTCAAGGATATGATTGCTCAACGCCACACACAGGAATTGGGCGTACCAGTGATTATCCGGATAGCGGCGGCAGTATTCCCGGATAAAGTCGATCTCCTCCTCGCTATGCTCTTCATACTGTTTGTACTTTTCCCAGAAACGCTTCCGATCTTCTTCCTTTCCGTAGGAATCGTTTCCCAACAGCTCATCGATCGTCACGCCGAAATAATTGGCGATAGCGGGAAGCTGGGTGATATCCGGATAGCCGTAGGCGCACTCCCACTTGGACACGGACTGGGCGCTGATTCCCAAGGCATCGGCCAGCGCTTCCTGGGTGAGATCCCGCTCCCGTCTGAGACGCTTGATACGTTCACTAAAATTCAACTCCATAAATTTTCTCCTATCATTTTTTCGACATGAGCTCTTGTCTGGCTTTATTATAGCATGAAAGATCGGAGCATTTCAATAACCGCTCATTTGGGTTTTACACAACCAAACGGATAGTTTTCCAACTGCCACGATAGAATAAGCGAAAAAATCAGGGCTGTTGCTTTCGCAACAGCCCCTTGTTTTATGGGTTTACTGCTTGCCGGAGTGAGCGTTGGACCACTGTTTCTCCAACTCTGCCCAATCACGGATAGGACGGATCTTCTCCCAGACCTCGTGGGTATTGTCACGGTAGTACATATGGGAGTTGGTGGCTTCCTGTACCTCGGCGTAGTACCATGCGCTTGTATCCGCATTGTCCAGCCAGGTAATCATATCGGGCAGGAGATGATCCTTGTGCGGGGCGCGGTTCAGCGTACGGTTGATGATCTTCATAGCCTCGGCACGGGTGACATAGCGGTCGGGCTGGAAGGTGTTGTCACCGTATCCATCCACGAAGCCAAGATCCGCGGCGGCGTTGATGAACGCGGCGGCCCAGTGCTCGCCCACATCGTTGAATGCGTCGGCGCTGTCGCCCAGGGATCCGTAGAAGGACATGGCGATCTTCACCAGTTCCGCACGGGTGATGGGCTGATCCGGACGGAAGGTGTTATCCTCGTATCCGGACAGGGCGCCTGCTTTCACCAACGTGGAGATGGCGTTGTTGTACCATGCATTGGGGGCTACGTCGATGAAGGAATTGGTCTGGGACCAGCACTCGGCACGCTTTTCATCGGTCAGCAGGCGGAAGAAGATGGTGGCCACCTCTGCACGGGTGATGTGCGCTTCGGGGCGAACCGTTTCATCCGGATAACCGATGATGTAACCGAAGTGATCGCGGGTTTCCAGAGAAAGTTCCTCATAGGTGTTGGTAAAGTTCAAAACGGTGGGGATCACACGCGGGCCCACAACAACCATGGCACCGGACGGAAGGGGATCCCCGTTCCGATCGGTCACAGTCGTGGTCAGCGCATATCCGGGAACACCGGCGCCTGCTTCTTCTACCAGGAAGGCACTGCCCTTGGGCAGCTCGATCACGGAGGACTCACCCTTACCGGTCTTGCTGCTTACCTTAACCGTAACTGTCTCCACCAGAGTCTTGGTATCGCCGATGACCTGATAGATGTGGAAGGTAAAGGTATCCTTGCCATCAAATCCGTCAGGTGCGCTGACTTCCTTGCGGATCTTCAATGCACCGTCCGGGATAGGCGTGGTGGACGTGGTGCCGTAGAGCACCACATCGTCCGCCGGCATGGTGAAGCAGAGACGGCCCAGCTTGTCGTTCAGGACTTTGACTTCACTGCCATACTCGGTGCGGGGGGCGCTCCAGCCGGAGAAGTACACATTGGGAGGCAGGAGCGGTGCATCCAGGATGAAGTGACGCTCGAACAGGGCGTAGCCGCTCTCCCAGTACAATCTGCCGTCCAGATAATAACGGACATTGTATTGCTCTTCCTGCACAATCGGAACGGAGGTGCAGCGGATGTGTACCTCACCGTGTTCCTTCATGGTAAAGATTCCCTCGGAATCGATGATCACATCCACGCCGTCCGTTACGGACACGGGTTTAGACCAGGGGGTGTAGGAGTGGGATGCGGTGTTTTCCAGGTTTGCCATCACCTTAACGGGTGTATTCAGCGGATAGGTCTGTGTGAACTGAGTCTGCTCAATGCCGTCCACGAAATATTTTACCACGAAATTCTGCGGTTCGGTGGAAGTCCAGCGGCCGTAGAGGTGGATAACGGGATCGGTACCTTCCAGGCGAGGCATGGTGAACGTACCACCGGGAGCCACCGCCATGGTAGGATTGGAGCTGTACCAGCCCTCAAAGATCATCTTGTTCGGCTTGGCGCCGACTACATCCTTGGCGGTAACCGTCGCGCCGATGTAATACAGAGTATCATCGGTGGGCAGATCGGGCCAGCCCAATTCTCTCCACTGATCCTGGGTCAAATCGCCTTCGTAGTGATATACCACTCTGACGGCAGGCTCGCGGCTGTAGTACAATTTCAGGGTAAGAGGAGCGGTGGTGGAAGGAACGATGATGCCCTCCCATTTGCCGTCCTTGTAGGTTTTTTCTGCATCAACCTGTGCGCCCATATCCAGATACGGCTGGTAAGAAGTAGCGCGTACAGAGTCGCCTACTATGCCCATCTTCGTTTCCGTATGGGGAACAACGCCGTCGTAATTGCCCTGATCATTCATCAGATAATGCTCGATCTTGTAGGCGGCCTCACCGGCGATGAACTTACCCTTGAGAACCACGTTCTTTGCGGGCATGGTGAAGGACTGACCGGCGGGAACGGCTCCGACTTGCTCGGAGGTCCAGCCGGAGAAGGTATAGCCTTCCAGGGCAGGAGCGGGCGTGGTCACGGTATCGCCGTAGTGTCTGGTCTCGGCGGCCGGCAATGCAGCACCGGCGGGAACGGGCTCTTCAAACACATAGGTGACCTTATAATCGTTCAAATCGTAGTACAGTTTCAGCACCAACTTGCCGGTTGCGGGAACGGTACCGGTAGGAACGCGATCGGGATGGGTGGTGTTTTCCGTATATCCTTCAAACACGCGAACGTGTGCGGATACGGTGGCACCAATGGGTGCGGTGTGGGAGTGGCTGGATGCTTCATCCTTGACGTAGCCGGAATGATCCGTCGTCTGGAGCCAGTATTCCACATCGTAGGCGGGATTCTGGCGGAAGGATCCCACCAGGATCACCGTGGCCGCGGGCATGGTAAACGTTCCGCCGTTTACTGCCACGCCGGCAGGTTCCTTGATCGTCCAGCCGGAGAAGGTGTAGCCTTCCGCGGTGGCGTTGGGAGCGATCTGCACGGTGGACTGGTATTCCTTGCTTTCCGTTGCCGGCAGGGGAGAGCGGTTGGACGGCAGGGTGCCCTCATATTCATACACCACATTATAGGATGCCAGGGAGTAATACAGCTTCAGGGTAAGCGGATAGTTCGGATCGCTGCTGACTACCACGGTGCCGCTGGGAACGCTGCCTGCGGCGGCAGGATCGTAGACGTATCCGGCAAATCTCGCATCCACGGAGGCTTTCTTCGGCGTACCCACAGCGGTTTCGCCGGCGATACCGTCGGTGAACACATCCACGATGTCCGTGGCAGCGGGATAGGTCTTGGCAGCGGGATCCATCAGGTAATGCTCTACCTTATAGGTGAGGCCCTCGATCCGCTTGAATTCGCCGTACAGATCCACATGGCTGTCGGGCATGGTGAAGGATGCCATGCCGGAATTAACAACGAACGTAGTGGTCTTGGTGTACCAGCCGTTGAACGCATAGTTCAGAAGCACGGCGTCGGGTGCCACGGTAACCGTCTGGCCGAAGCGGTAGGTAGCGGTTTCGGGCAGTTTGGGTGCCCCTTCCACATCCGTTTCGTAGTGATAGGTCACCGTGTAGGTGTTACGCACATAGTACAGCTTCAGTACCAGTTTGCCGTCCGGCGTTACCTTGCCGCTGGCCACGGTGCCACGCACGTTCTTATCCAGCGTCAGGCCCGTGTAGGTCTTCTCCAGAGCATGTACGGTGGCACCGGTGGTACCGTTGTGGTACACATCCGTCTCGTGGAGAGTGAAGCCATCGCCCGTGGTGTCCTGCCAGTAATATTCTACCGTATAGGTAGTGTTGGTACGGGCGTCAAAGGAACCGATCAGCACCACGTCCTTATCGGGCATGATAAATTCGCCGTTTTCATTGATGAAGGTGCTGCGCTCTTTGATGGACCAGCCGGAGAAAATGTAGCCCTGTGCTGCCGCGGGATCTTCCACCTTCACGGTAGTTCCGTAGGCAACCTCCGTCCGGGTGTAATCCTTCAGGCCTTCCACCGTGGGGATTGCCCCGGCGGGAACGGTGCCTGTGTACTCATAGCTTACGGTATAGCGATTGAGTTTATAGTACAGTTTCAGTACCAGAGTGGGAGACTCGGAGATCATTCCCTCCGTTACGCTTCCCCGTACATTTGCATCATAGGTATAACCAGTGAAGGAACGCACATAATCTGCGGCATATACTGTGGTACCTGCCACACCGTGGGAGATATCCGTAGTGTTCGGTACGGCGGGATAGGTGCCGAGAGCGGTGGGGATTTCCAGATAGTGCTCAATCTTGTACTGTACGTCTTTCTTGGCGTAGAACTCACCGTACAGATCCACATCGGCGTTCGGCATCTCAAAGGATACGGTCGTGGTGGTTACGGGGAATGCAGAATTCTTGGTGTACCAGCCATTGAACTCGTAGTTCAGAAGCGTAGCGTCAGGTGCTACGGTAACCGTCTGGCCGAAGCGATAGGTCACGGTTTCGGGCAGTGCGGGTGCACCGGGCACATCCTTTTCGTAGTGATAACTTACGGTGTAGGTGCTGCGCACATAGTACAGCTTCAGTACCAGTTTGCCGTCCGGCGTTACCTTGCCGCTGGCTACCGTGCCGGTCACACTCTTATCCAAAGTCAGACCGGTATAGGTCTTCTCGGGAGCATATACCGTCTGATCGGTGACACCGTTGTTGTACACATCGGTCTCGTAGAGAGTGAAGCCGTCGCCCGTTGTATTCTGCCAGTAGTATTCCACGGTGTACTTGTTATTGGCTCTCGCCTCAAAGGAACCAACCAGCGTTACATCCGCGTCGGGCATGGTGAACTGTCCGTTCACAACAGGGGTGGCAACAGGATCCACCAGCGTCCATCCGGAGAAGATATATCCGGGAGCGGTGGCATCCTTACCTACCGTTACCGTGGTGTTGTACGGAACATCCGTCTTCTGATAGGACGTCAGATCCGTCGCACCGTCGGGAACGGTTCCCTCATACTTGTAAGTTACATCGTGGAGATTGATGGTATAGTACAGTTTCAGTACCAGGCCGGAGGCAACAGTTCCCTGTTTCTCTGCATCGGGCGCGAAAGTGTATCCGGTGAAAGTACGGACATAATCCGCATCGTACACGACAGCACCGGCCACGCCGTGGGCGGTATCGGCAGCTGCCAGCGTATATACACCGGCATCCGCTGCGGACTGCAGATAATGCTCGATCTGGAACTGCACATCCGTCTGGGCAGCGAAGACACCGTACAGGGTTACATACTCGCCGTTTTTGGGAATGGGCATCGTAAAGGTTGCGGTATCGGGAGTAACCACACCGTTGACCTTGCTGTACCAGCCAATGAAGTTATAGTCGGCCAAAACAGCATCCGGCTGCACCGTAACGGTCGCACCATGGCGGTAGGTATTGGTATCCACAGGAACCGCGGGAGCGGCTGCAGGCACGCCATTTTCGTACGCATACTTAACCGTGTAGGTCAAGCGATCGTAGTACCGCTTCAGCACCAGCTGGCCGTCGGCGGTGATCACGCCCTCGGTTTTGGTGCCGGGCGCGGTGGGATTCAGCCGGAATCCTTCATAGGTTCTTTCGGGAATCGTCACCGTGGTATCGGTGATCCCCATCAGATTCTGCCCTTCGTGGAGGGTATAACCGTCATCCTCCGCATTCTGCCAGTAGTACTCGATGCGGTAGGGAGTGTCGTGATTGGCGGTGAAGGAGCCTACCAGCACCACATCATCGGCAGGCATGGTGAACTCACCATTTGCGATAGCGGTAGTGGCAGGAGTCTCAACCTTCCACCCGGAGAACTTATAACCGGGGGCCGCAGCATCCGCACCCACTTTGACGGTGGTGTTGTAGGGCACATCCGTCATCTGATAGGACGTCAGATCCGTTGCACCGGCGGGAACGGTTCCCTCGTACTTGTAAGTTACGTTGTAGGTGTTTACCTTGTAGTACAGCTTCAGCACCAGGCCGGGGGCCACTTCCGTGATCTTGCCGTCGCTCAGGCTGCTGGCTGCTTCATCATAGGTATATCCTGTAAAGACGCGCTGGTGATCCTTGGCGTATACCATGGTGCCGGCCACGCCGTGGGAAGTACCGGCAGCGTTGGGAGTCGTGGGATAGGTGCCCAGAGCCGTGGGGATTTCCAGATAGTGCTCGATGGTATACTGTACATCGGATTTTGCGTAGAAATCACCCCACAGGGTAACGGTCTTTCCATCGTAGGGAATCGGCATCTCAAACTCGGTAACCGAAGGAGTTACAGCGCCGTTCTGCTTGCTGTACCAGCCGATGAACTCGTAATCGGCCATGGATACCGCGCCGGCCACCTGGACAGTTTCGCCGTAGCGATACTCTTTCGTATCCACAGGGAGAGTGGGACGGTTCGGGATGGAGGCCGTGCTGTCCTCGTACTTATAGACTACCTGGTAAGTCAGGCGATCGTAGTACCGCTTCAGCACCAGTTTTCCGTCGGCGGTGATCACGCCCTCGGTTTTGGTGCCGGGCGCGGTGGGATTCAGCTGGAAGCCTGCGTAGGACTTCTCGGGGATCGTCACCGTGGTATCGGTAACGCCCGTGAGATTCTGGTATTCGTGAAGAGTGTAATTATCGTCTTCCGCATTCTGCCAGTAGTACTCGATGCGGTAGGGGGTATCGTGCTTCGCGGAGAAAGAACCGACCAGCACCACGTTGGCCGCAGGCATGGTGAACTCACCATTTGCGATAGCGGTTTCAGCGGGTGTCTCGATTCTCCATCCGGAGAAGTTGTAACCGGGAGCGGTAGCATCCGCGCCCACTTTGACGGTGGTGTTGTAGGGTACATCCGTCATCGAATAGGAGGTCAGATCCGTTGCACCGGCGGGAACGGTTCCCTCGTACTTGTAGGTGACGGTGTAGGTGTTTACCGTATAATACAGTTTCAGTACAAGCACGGGGTTCTCGGATACAGTACCCTCCGTAACGCTTCCGGCCACAGTGGCATCGTAGGTGTATCCGACGATGCTGCGCTGATAATCCTTGGCATACACGACCGTTCCCGCCACGCCACGGTCGCTGCCGGTGGCGTTGGGAGTCGTCGGGTACGTGCCGCGGGCAGTGGGGATTTCCAGATAATGCTCGATGGTAAAGGCTACGTTCGTCTTGGCGGAGAACCGACCGTACAGAGTGATATCACCCATGGGCATCGTGAAGGTGGTCATATCATCGGTAACGGTAGTGGTATCCAGAGAGTGCCAGCCGGCAAAGGTCTGGTCAGGAACAGCGTCCTGCTCCGTATGGGGAGCAATGGTGACCGTTTCGCCGTGGTAGTACTCCTCTTTCTGGGGTACAGCGGGAGCGCCGGCAGGAACGGATCCCTCGTAAGCGTACGTTACGGTGTACTTATTTCTCGTATGGAACTGATGCATGGTGAACTGACCGTCCGCGGTGATCTTACCGGAGGAAACGGTATCTACCGTGCCAGTGACGCCGACAACGGTGGCACCCATAACGGAGGTATCCAGGGTGAAGCCCGGATACACACGGGTAGCCGCGCTCACATCCTCATCGGTCTTACCGGCACCGTCCACGGTTTCCTTAACGGAATAGGTGCCGTCCAGGTTCTGGGTGTAGTGGATGGTCTTATAGGGAACGCCGCTGTTGGCGGTGAAGTAACCGATCAATTCCACATCGTAATCGGGCATGGTAAAGGATCCATCCTCCGCACCGATTACGGGATGGGTGGAGGTCCATCCGGTGAAGGTATAGCCGGGGTACGTCAGATCCGGCGCAATGGTCACATTGGTACCGAAAGCCACATCGGTAAGGTCTGCGGGTTTTGCGGCACCCGGATTGTAACCGGTGATGGTGTAGGTTACGTTGTGTTTATTCGCGGTAAATGTGCCGGTGAACACTACGTTCTTCTGAGGCATGGTGTAGGTGCCGTCAGCGGCTACCGTCACGTCGGACGTAGTCCAGCCATCAAAGGTATAGCCATGGATGGCGGGAATCTCCGCGATTTTGGACTGATTCGCGCCGGGCAAGCGATAATAGGTCTTATATGTAACGGTCTGCTTGGTCACAGGATCCGTATACTGATAGGTAACGGTATTGGCAGCGATGTGCGGAGTATTTACCGTGGCCACCTTATTGCCCGCAGAGTTCAGCAGATTGGCGGTGCCTGCGTTGGTGGGAATATTGCCGTCGGTGATCAGGGCTGCGTTGTCATCGATCATCGTATAATCGGGGGCTACATTGATCTTAATAATCAGAGCTGTGCCGTAGTATTCGGTATTGGTACCCTTGGTACGGGGTGTCTCGGATACATAGCACTCGTCGTAGTTGAAGCCGTGGACCTCCACGGTCTTGCCCTGCACGTTACAACTCAAGCCGGAATTCGCGATGGCCTCGGACCATCCCCATGTACCGTCGTCATTTTTTACGCGATCGGATGTGTACAATGTAACGGAATTGGCACCCTCGGGAATGGAGAAGAAGGTGGACATGGTATCCACGATCTCCGCAGATGTACCCAATTCAATGGTGGGAGATTCGATATTCTGCGCAATGCTCTGGAAAATCATGGACAGAGATGCACTGTTAGTCGGTACCAAATAGTATCCGGCAGACGGATTTCCATTTGCACCGGGGGTGTCCAGATTGGTGGCACCCGGATAGTTGCTGGACATATAGTGGAAGAACTTATTGATGTTGCTGGTGGTATCCGTTACGTCCGTGTTGGGAGCCACACTGATGGAATAGATCTTCGCACCGGCAAACTTGATATCCTCCGCAATACCGATGGCATTATTGGCAACCGTGGTGCTGAAGTTGCTGGAATAGGTGGGGCCGCCATCGGAGAACACAATAACAACCTTATTGCGCTGGGCGGTGCCTGCGTTGGTGGGATCCAGCACCATTTTGGCCAAAGTCAAACCATAGTCCACAGCAGTCGCGCCGCCGACCTTCAAAGCGTTTACGGCATCGGTCAGCTCGGTGTCGCCGTCCACGACCGTCAGATTCTTGACTACTTCGGTATAGTTGTATCCGTTATCCTGACGGTGATCGCCCTCGGCAAGAGAAGCGGAGCCGCCGTAATAACTATCGTCTGCAAACTTAACGATCGCAATACGATGCTGCAGGGCAGCGATCTGCGCCTCAGTCAGACCGGTCGCTTCCTCAGCGATAGCCAGGTTCTTCTGATGGGTGTCTTCGATAAAGGCATCCACCGCACTTTTCAGCGCATCGATAGCGTACACCGTGTCGGTATCGATATTCTGCGCGTAGAACTGAACCACGGGATAATCGAACTCCCGCTGTACCGACGGCTCTGTGGCCATCTTAGGGTACACGAACACCTGCGTATCATTGGCGTCGTAGTAGGAATAGTAATAGAAGGAGTTGTCGTCTGCGCTGGAGGATCGGGTCAAAGCCACATAGTGCGGCGCATCCGCCGTACCCGTGTTGATATAATACCGACCGCTCGGCACGTCATAGTAATCCCATGAAATGATAAACCAACCCTGCTGGTGGGAGGCATACGTCGCCTCATATGTAGTGGTGGTGGTGGTAGTGGCGGTTTCATCGTCATCCATCGAACCGGACACATCCAGCACCAGAACAATATCGGTAGGCACCGATGTGGTGGTCTGATGCACCTCACCGGTGGTGTACGCCTCCAGAATAATATCTATCGTTCCGTCGGGCACTCCGTTTTCGGTGTGCGGGACAGCGGCTTTGCGAAGCACAACACCATCCGACTGGTTGGCGTTTTCCATGACTGCCGGCAGAGCCTGGGCGGCCGGTGTGCCGGAATCGGCGGCGAAGATGTTCATCGGCAAAACCGATACAATCATCAAGGCAGCCATAAAGGCGGCAAAAATACGTTTTTTCATGGGATGATTTCCTTTCAAAAAATGCACTTCAAATGACTTGTCTCTTTCAAAAAAGCACGGCTTCTTCAAAGCGTTTCCGACGGTCGCGTCGGGAGATGGTTTTTATTCCTTATTGTACCACTTGTCGGTGTGCCATGTCAATGTTTTAACCGCAGAATATTATAAGTATCACGCATCTATTCCGAGGCGGACTGCCTTTCCCCGGCGCCGCTTTCTCCGTTCTGCGGAAGGGATTTATTCATCCCCCGGATGAAGTCCGGATCCCGTTTGGCGCTGCACTTGCAGATACCTATATATTCCTCGCATTTTTCAAAATGCATGCAATCGCTGCACCAGTGCTCGCCGCTGGCCTGCGGCCTGGGCAGATACCATCGGCACACATCCTGATAGGCCGTGGCAAACGGATATCCGTCCTCCGTAAATTCCGGCTTCTGCAGGAAATCCGGATAGATGGGGGTGGGATCCCATCGTCCCCTCTCTTCTTCGGTGGAATATCCGTACCGGATCTCAAACGAGACACCGCCCACACAGCATATTTTATGCAAATCTCCTTCTCGGACACCCTCCACTACGGCACCTCCAAACAAAAAATCCTGTACTGCGGTATTGTACTACCATAATACAGGATTTTCCTTATGAAAAGGGTAACTTTTTCCATTTAAAAAGTGTAGTGTTCTACACAAACGCGCCCAATCTTTCCCGCTTGTTTACGCCGGTTTTGTTCATGGCATCGTAAACCGCTTTTTTCACCGCATCCACGGAAATATGCAGCTGACGGGAAATCTCCGAATTGGTAAGTCCAAAGGCGGCCAAGCGAGAAATCTCCCTTTCCCGGATGGTCAAAGAACGGGACACACTCTTGGACAAAAGCGAATTATGCAGTCTCGTCCATCCGTCCAGCAAATCCTTATGCAGGAGCTTGTACCGACGGCACGCCTCCGGATCAGAAAGCGCCAGGCGGTCGTCCAGAAGATAATCCAGGTTTCTGCGGTGTTCCGCCAGAATCCCCAGCAGTCCGTCGGGCAGTGCCAAAGCGATGGCTTTGTCCACGTGCACGGTGGCACGGGGCTCATCCCCGCACTGGTGATAGGCAGTCGCCGCCAGCAGACGGAGATAGATCTCAGGAATCACTGTTTTTTCCGCCACTGCCTGGGCAATCATCGGCTCCACAATGTACGGAATGGATTTCATAAGGCCCAATCCCGTTACATCCGGCAACCGGAACTGATTCATTGCCATATTCTGCGCACAAACAAACAGATATTTCACATAGAATACCCGGGCGGCGGGATGGGCGGACGCGGGCAGTGCCTCAAACTGTCCCCGGGTAAACCAATCGGGATAGTTGGACAAATCCCGCACCGCGCTGTCCACACAGGCCAGCGAGAGGGACAGAATATCCCGGTCCGAGTCTCCGCCGCAGGGTGCCTCACAAATATGCACCTTGGCTTCCCGCCACAAGTGGATATCTCCCCGCCACATGGCGGCCAACGCCAGAAGCATTCCGCCCGCATTCACAGCATAGAAACCGGAATGGGCGCTCAGGAAATACCGGGCGTGCTCGATCACGCGGTCAATATCGCCGCGGCTGTACGCGATCTCCGCGGCAAACAGAGCCTGCGCTTCGGGCTGATCCGCCAAGGCGGCTATGCATTCCGCGGCCGATCCCGGTCTGGTATACAGATCGGTCATCGACAAAATAGGAGATTTACGGGGCATGGGAAGATTGGGGAGACGGTTCGCTTTCTCCGCTTTGGCGCGTTTTGTTCTGCCATCCTCCGGTTTTCGGGCTTCAGCCGGAATCATCCAGGAGCGGCCGAAGCGCACCGCGCCCGCAACGGCACCGGTCCGGCACAGATTCTGTACCTGACGGGGGGATATATGCCATTTTTCCGCTGCTTCGGCGATAGGGATGTATTTTTGTTTCATAACGCCCTCTGTATATTTCGCATATGCGATATATGATACTTTATTATATATCGTTTTTGCGAAGGATGCAAGGAATATTTGGAAATACCGAAAAAATCCCCGCCGATGACTCGGCGGGGATTCATTATTCGGTTTTCGTTGCCTGTGGCCCAGTACGCCTAAGAGGAAAAAGCACATAATTATTCTCCCAATTACCTTTTGTGTTCCCACATGGAAGTGATCTCTGTTATGTAGGGCGGGGCCTTGGTCCCGCCGCCTGAAAGAGTCAAAACTGTACAAAACGGCGGGAGCAAGCCTCGACTTCGACAAAGTCGAAGTCGCCCCTACGGTGAAAACGTGCATTCACGGACAGCGGGAACACTTTGTCGAATTGGGAGTAATTATTCTAATTCTATTGTTGCCACATGCGGTCTATGGTCTGATGAAACGATTTCGGGGATGTCTGCGCAGTGCACCTTTATATCCTTGCTGACAAATATGTAGTCAATTTTTTTCCGGGGGGTGTCTGACGGGAAACTTAATTTGGGAGATGAAAAATACTGTGCTGTGTCGCAGAGCTTCTGCATAATTGGCTGAAGGATTGGATTGTCCGGCTCCATATTAAAGTCGCCCATCAGCACACAACGGTGTTCCGGCATATGGGAAATTACCGTTCTTACGGCGTTTTCCTGCTCATCCGGATTGAGTCCGAAATGGCTTACCAGAACGTGAAGATCGCTTCCCACATCGATTGTTGCTTTCAAAAGGCAGCGGGTTTCGTAATATCCGTCATATTTTTGGGGCTCCGGATTGGGAATCAGTATGGTTTCCGCGGCCAGTATGGGGTAGCGGGAAATCAGTGCATTTCCGTACGGGTTTGCGCCGCCAAAACGAATCGCTTCCGCAAAATAGTAATAACGGTAGCCCAGTTTTTCGGCAATGATTTTTGTTTGGGCCTCGTACGCCGGGTCTTGACTTTGATCACGCATTTCCTGAAATCCAATGATATCCGCTTCACACTGTTTGATGGTATCTGCCATGATATCAAAATCTATTTTCCGTGTCACATAATTCAAGCAGTGCTGTGTATTGTAGCTCATCAGTTTTATTTTCATGATCATTCCCCCAAAATGCGCAGTGGTAGTATGTTCATTATACTATGTTCTTGCTTGAAAAGCAACGGTATACAAAAATCCCCGCCGATGACTCGGCGGGGATTCATTATTTGGTTTTCTCTACCCTCGTGGGATAGCTCCACCCCTACGCTGCAAAAGCGCCGAGGATGGGAGCAGGCACTGCCTGCTTACTTATTGCTGATAGCAGCCTGTGCTGCAGCCAGACGAGCGATCGGCACACGGAAGGGAGAGCAGGATACATAGTCAAGACCGATCTTGTGGCAGAACTCAACGGAAGTCGGGTCACCGCCATGCTCACCGCAGATACCTACATGGAGGTTCGGGTTTACGGGACGGCCCAGGGAGATGGCCATGTTCATCAGCTTGCCAACGCCAACCTGATCCAGCTTAGCGAAGGGATCGTTCTCGAAGATCTTGGTCTCGTAGTATGCTTCCAGGAACTTACCGGCATCGTCACGGGAGAAGCCGTAGGTCATCTGAGTCAGGTCGTTGGTACCGAAGCAGAAGAAGTCTGCGTTGGCAGCGATCTCGTCAGCGGTCAGGCATGCGCGAGGAATCTCGATCATGGTACCAACTTCGTATGCGAGCTCTACGCCTGCAGCAGCGATCTCAGCGTCAGCAGTCTCAACAACTACCTTCTTAACGAACTTCAATTCCTTCACGTCGCCTACCAGAGGAATCATGATCTCGGGCTTAACGTTCCAGTCAGCGTGCGCCTTCTTCACGTTGATAGCAGCGCGGATAACGGCTGCGGTCTGCATCTTAGCGATTTCGGGATAGGTTACTGCCAGACGGCATCCACGGTGACCCATCATGGGGTTGAACTCGTGGAGGGAAGCGATGATGGCCTTGATGGTCTCAACGGACTTGCCCTGTGCCTTAGCCAGTGCAGCGATGTCAGCTTCCTCAGTGGGAACGAACTCGTGCAGCGGGGGATCCAGGAAACGGATGCAAACAGGAGTACCCTCGAGAGCCTCGTACAGAGCCTCGAAGTCAGCCTGCTGCATGGGCAGGATCTTAGCCAGAGCAACTTCGCGCTCAGCCACGGTCTCGGAACAGATCATTTCGCGGAATGCGTCGATTCTGCCCTCGCCGAAGAACATGTGCTCGGTACGGCAGAGGCCGATACCCTCAGCGCCCAGCTCGCGAGCCTTCTTAGCGTCGGTAGGAGTATCTGCATTGGTGCGAACCTTCAGGGTACGGAACTTGTCAGCCCAACCCATGATGGTGCCGAAGTTGCCGGAGATCTCAGCGTCAACGGTGGGGATGATACCGTCGTAGATCTTACCGGTGGAACCGTCGATGGAGATGAAGTCGCCCTCGTGGTAGGTCTTGCCTGCCAGATCGAACTTCTTGTTCTCCTCATCCATCTTGATCTCGCCGCAGCCGGAAACGCAGCACTTACCCATACCACGGGCAACAACGGCTGCGTGGGAGGTCATACCGCCGCGAACGGTCAGAATACCCTGAGCGGCCTTCATACCCTCGATATCCTCGGGGGAGGTCTCAAGACGAACCAGAACTACCTTCTCGCCCTTAGCAGCCCATTCCTTAGCGTCCTCAGCGGAGAAGACAACCTTACCGCAGGCAGCGCCGGGGGATGCGCCCAGACCCTTGCCGGCTACGTTGGCAGCCTTCAGAGCCTTTGCGTCGAACTGGGGATGGAGAAGGGTATCCAGGTTACGGGGATCGATCATCAGAACAGCCTCTTCCTCGGTCTTGTGGCCCTCAGCTACGAGGTCAACAGCGATCTGGAGAGCAGCCTGTGCGGTTCTCTTACCGTTTCTGGTCTGGAGCATGTAGAGCTTCTCGTTCTCAACGGTGAACTCCATGTCCTGCATATCGTGATAGTGGTTCTCCAGGATCTGGCAAACCTCAACAAACTGCTTGTATGCTGCGGGGAACTTCTCTGCCATCTGAGCGATGGGCATGGGAGTACGAACACCTGCAACTACGTCCTCGCCCTGTGCGTTGGTCAGGAACTCACCCATGAGCTTCTTCTCGCCGGTTGCGGGGTCACGGGTAAATGCTACGCCGGTACCGCAGTCGTCACCCATGTTACCGAATGCCATTGCCTGTACGTTAACGGCAGTACCCCAAGAGTAGGGGATATCGTTGTCGCGGCGGTAAACGTTCGCACGGGGGTTGTCCCAGGAACGGAATACGGCCTTAACGGCGCCGATGAGCTGCTCCTTAGGATCGGTCGGGAAATCTGCACCGATCTTGGCCTTGTACTCAGCCTTGAACTGGTTAGCCAGCTCCTTCAGATCGTCCGCGTTCAATTCAACGTCCTGAGTAACGCCCTTTTCTTCCTTCATCTTGTCGATGAGTTCCTCGAAGTACTTCTTGCCGACTTCCATAACCACGTCGGAGTACATCTGGATAAAGCGGCGGTAGCAGTCATAAGCCCAACGAGCGTTGCCGGACTTCTTTGCCAGAACCTCAACAACCTCTTCGTTCAGACCCAGGTTCAAAATGGTATCCATCATACCGGGCATGGAAGCTCTTGCGCCGGAACGAACGGAAACGAGAAGGGGATTCTCCTTATCGCCGAACTTCTTGCCGGTGATCTCTTCCATCTTAACGATGTATTCCATGATCTGAGCCATGATCTCATCGTTGATCTGTCTGCCATCCTCATAGTACTGAGTGCAGGCCTCGGTGCTGATAGTGAAGCCCTGGGGAACGGGGAGACCGATCTTGGTCATCTCAGCCAGGTTTGCACCTTTACCGCCCAGAAGCTCACGCATG
>JAZQFQ010000105.1:0-14391 GCA_045539595.1 Eubacteriales bacterium
TTCTGGCCTCCCTCCGGTGAGGTTACCGTAGTAACTTATCAGTCCGTTGGTCGCGAGGCAAATACCGGCGTATCTATGATCATCGACGTTGCCCTCGGTCAGGCAGGTACCTGGACCCTGGCAGACGGCGAAAGACAGAGACTGTACACCTACGATTCTCAGGGTAACCTGCTGTTCATCTTCGGTGACAACGGTCCTCAGCTGGGTAACAACAACAGCATTTCTTCCATTTGCTATCAGAACGATAAGCTTTTGGTTCTGGATCGTACCAATAACAGCTTTACCATTTACAAGCGCACCGCTTACGGCGAAAGCCTTATGGCGGCGATCCAAAACGTAGAAGACAGAAACTACGACCAGTCCGCTAAGTTCTGGCAAGAGGTTCTGCTGAGAAACTCCAACTTTGATGAAGCTTACATCGGTATTGCAGATAGCTACTACCGTGCAGGCGAGTATGAAAAGGCGCAGGAATTCTACGCAGCATCCTACGATGAAAAGGGATACTCCAAGAGTTATTCCAAGATTCGTAAGGGCTGGATCGAAAATTACATCATTCTGATCCCCATCGTTGTAGCAGTCGTTGCGGTTCTCATTGCCAAGTTCTTCGGCTATGCAGCGAAGGAAAACGTAAAGGGACAGGTGATGAAGGACAAGCGTACCTTCAAGGAAGCCGCCCTGTACGGCTGTCACGTGATCTTCCATCCCTTCGACGGTTTCTGGGATCTGAAGCACGAGAAACGCGGTTCCGTCCGCAGTGCCTTCCTGATTCTGGTGATCACCATCGCCGCATTCACCTACCAGGGCGTAGGTACCGGATATATCTTTAATCCCCGTCAGAGTGGTTATCTGAATATCTTCGGCCAGATCCTGTCCGTAAGCGTACCGCTTCTTCTGTGGGTTGTGGCTAACTGGTGTCTGACCACCCTGTTCGAGGGCGAAGGCAGCCTGAAGGATATCTTCGTGGCCGCTTGCTACTCCCTCACTCCTATGCCGCTTCTCATCATCCCCTCCGTTATCCTGTCCAACGTTCTGGCGGCATCGGAGGTGCAGATCATCAATCTGCTTGTGGATGTGGCATTTGTATGGATGTTTGTCCTTCTGTTCCTCGGTATGATGGTCACCCATGACTACTCCATGCTGAAGAACGTGGCAACGACGGTCGGTACGATTGTCGGTATGGCATTCATCATGTTCCTGGCGATTCTGTTCTCCAGCTTGATGGCGAAGATCGTCGGCTTCATTTCCGGCATTATCGTAGAAATAAATTACCGCATGTAACCGGGGGAAAGGAGAGAATAAAATGAATATGAAACGAATCACATCCGCTGTCCTGTCCCTGGTCATGGCACTCGGTGCCATTGTTCCCGCGTCCATTCAGCCCGTTTCCGCTGCGTGGGAGGATAAAGTTGATAGTGATGGCAAGCCCATCATTAAGTATACAACCGATGCCTACACCGATCCGGAAGCTAAGCTGGCGGACATGATCATGGTAAGAGAGCAGAACGGCCACCAGATCTGGTTTGAGGAATTCACCGGTGAGATCGCCTACAAGGATCTTGCCAGCGGACAGATCCTCTTCTCCAATCCGTGGGACATTGCTGCTACTTACAATAAGGCAACAGACAGCACCAAAGCCCAGCTGCTTTCCCAGCTTATCATTACCTTCACCGACAACGGCGCGCAGAAAACCATGTACAGCTACACGGAAGCTGCACTCCGCGGTCAGATTACCTACAAGAATATCAAAAACGGTATTCGTGTGGAGTACATGATGGGTGAGGAAAAAACCACCCGTCTCGTACCCCGTATGATCGAAAAATCCCGTTTTGAGAAGTTGATCCTGGAGCCTATCAAGGACGACTTCCAGTGGGGTAAGGTTGAGTCGTTCTACTCTCTGAAGGACCCCTTCGATTCTTCTCTGACCGACCGTCAGATCATCGAGATGCAGACCGCATTCCCCGCAACCCAGACCATGGCGATCTACACCTACTCCGATAACGCCAAGGCAAAAGAGATCAAGACGGTTGAAAACATCATCAAAACCTGGTGTACTGAGTACTCCTATGAGGAGTTGGAGTATGACCACGACATGACCGGTTATTCCGGCGATGACGCTGCTCCGCCGCTCTTCAAGCTGGCTATCGAGTATACCATCACTCCCGACGGCGATCTGGAAGCCAGACTTCCCGCCAACGGTATTCGTTTCGACGAATCTGCTTATCAGCTGAAGACGGTGGCGCTCCTGCCCTACTTCGGCGCCGGCAGCAATGCCTACACCGGCTACACCATGATCCCCGATGGCAGCGGTACGCTGATCCGTTACGAGGATGTTAAGGGTGGTTACAACGTTTCCGGTCAGATGTATGGCGCGGACTACGCATACCATACCATCTCCAATCAGCATACCCAGACCATGAGATGGCCTGTGTACGGTAACGTAACCAACTACGACAAGACATGGAAAGAGGATGTTGAGGTCGTTGTGAGCGAAGAGACTACCGATGCGGACGGAAAGGTTGTTCCTGCTGTTACCAAAACCGAAAAGGTGGAACGCGAACTGAAGCAGAGCAACGGATTCCTGGCTATTATCACCGAAGGTGACTCCCTCACCTCCCTGATGAGCTCCCACGGCGGCTCCCTCCACTCCTTCAATACCGTATACCCGATCTTTACCCCCCGTCCCAGCGACTCCTACAATCTGGCAGCATCCATTTCTGTTGGTGCCAATACGTCCTGGACCGTGGAGTCCGAGCGTAAGTACACCGGCAGCTACCGCATCCTGTTCAAAATGCTGACCGATGATAAGGTTGCCGAGACGAACAATCTGACAAACACCTACAGCGCCGATTATGTGGGCATGGCTAAGGCTTACCGCGATTATCTGTATCAGAACGGTGCCCTGACCGCCCTGGCGGATACTACCGACAATATCCCGCTGTACATCGAAACCTTCGGTTCTACCGTTACTACGAAGCGCATTCTGTCCTTCCCTGTGGAAGTGGATGTTCCCCTTACCACCTTCGAGGACATCAAGGCTATGTATGACGAACTCACCGAGATGGGGGTAGGCCGCATCAACTTCCGTCTGACCGGTTATGCCAACGGCGGTATGTATGCCACCATGCCTTACCATCTGAAGTGGGACGACGTGGTCGGCGGCGCGGATGGATTCCGCGATCTGATCGCCTACTCCAATGAGAAGAACTTCGGTATCTTCCCGGACTTCGACTTTGCGTATATGGGTTACTCGGAATTCGGCGATGGCGTAAACCTCCGCAAGCATGCGGTTAAGACCATCGACGACCGTTACACCAGCAAGAGAAACTACGACGCGGCTACCCAGTCCTTCAGCAGCATGTTCAGTCTCTGTATTTCTCCCTCTGTGTACGAGTACTTCTACAATAAGTTCGCATCCAACTATGCGAAGTATGAGCCCAAGTCCATCTCCGTTTCCACTCTCGGTACGGATCTGAACTCCGACTTCGACGAGGATGAGCCTTACAACCGCGAGGACTCCAAGAAGTTCACCATGGAGATCCTCCAGAAGATCGACGCGGATTACGAGAATGTGATGATCAACGGCGGTAACGCATACACCCTGCCGTACGCAAACCATATCGCATTCATCGCAACCGACAGCTCCCGTTATCTCCAGGCCAGTGAGGCCATCCCGTTCATCGGTATGGTTCTCCACGGATCCAAGTACTTCTCCGGTTCTCCCATCAACATGGAAGGCGATATCAAGTCTGCGATCCTGAAGGCCATCGAAAACGGCTCCAGCCTGTATTTCATCCTCTCCAAGCAGAACACCAGCCTTCTGAAGGAAGATATGCTGCTCAGCGCATATTACTCCGTTTCCTACGATATCTGGAAAGACGAAGTGGTTGAGCACTACAATACCCTGAACGATGTTACCAAGGATCTGCAGACCTCCAAGATCGTGGATCATGAGTTCCTGTTTGCAGAGCGTATCCCCGATGCCGATGAGATCGCAGCCGATGAGGCAGCGGTTCTGAAGGCTGAAGAGGAAGCGAAGGAAGCAGAAGCCAAGAAGAAGGAAGAGCAGGAGCGTGAGCGTCTGTTTGCTGAGCTCCACGGCCTGACCTATGTGGCTCCTGTGGAAACACCGGAAGAGGATGTTACGGACGACACGACAGAGGAAACTGAACCCGTCGAGGAAGAGTCAACTGAGTACGTGAAGACCAAGTATACCACCACATCCGGCTCTGTTGTTCGCGTAGAGTATGAAGGCGGCGTAAACTTCCTTCTGAACTACAACTCGTTTGACATCACCGTTAAATATAACGGCACTACCTACACCATCGAAGCTCTGGGCTTCGTACGTATCGACTGAGAAAGGGGAGTTACATAATGAGTGCAAAAGTGAAAAATAATGATCTGTTCGCCTCTACCGGTCGAAAGAAAAAACGCGGCGCATCTCTGGACGTGAGAAAAGCGCGTGCGGGCTGGTGGTTCGTAATGCCCTTTATCCTCGGTTTCCTGCTGCTGTATCTGCCGGTCATTTATGACTCCATCAAGTACAGCTTCCACGATATCAAGATGCTGACGGGCGGCGGCTTCAAGTTGGAATGGGTTGGCTTTGAGAATTACAGCAATGCTCTCTTTGTAGACCCGAACTTCGTACAGAAATTGGGCGCGGGTGTTACCCAGCTCATTCTGGACATTCCGGCCATCGTAATCTTCTCTCTGTTCGTTGCGATCTTGCTGAACGGCAAGATCGCCGGACGAGCAGCGTTCCGTGCGATCTTCTTCATCCCTGTACTTCTGACTACCGGTCTGATTGCAGAGATCGACGCCTCCAACACCCTCGCCAACTACATGGGTGACTCGGAAGGCATTGACACCGGTTCCGGCGAGAGCCAGGTGGCCGAGATCGTGTCCGTCATGGATATCGAATTGCTGTTCCGGGATATGATGATCGGTACAGAGTTGGTTCAGTATGTAGTAGAGCTCGTTAACAACATCTTCAACATCATCAACCGCTCCGGTGTACAGATGCTGATCTTCCTCTCCGGACTGCAGTCCATCTCCCCGGCCATCTACGAGTCCTGCTCTATCGACGGCGCGAGCGGATGGGAAACCTTCTGGAAGATCACCCTTCCCATGGTAAGCCCGATGATTCTGGTAAATGCCGTGTATACGGTCATCGACTCCTTCACATCGTCGAGCAATACCGTCATGCAGTATATCGAATCCCAGAGCCCGACGGCTTACGGTGACCCCATCACATCGGCCATGTCCTGGATGTACTTCCTCATCGTCATCCTGATGATCGCCGCTGTAGCCGGTCTGGTTGGTGCATTCGTGTTCTACCAGAGAAAAGACTAAGAAAGGAGGCACGTTTCTATGAATCATGTTGAAACCACTACTAAAATTACCAAGGAAACCAAGAACCGCATCCGCGTGGACTTTGAACGTACTCCTTTGATGGAACGCCTGAAGGCGAAATTCGTAAACACCTTCTTCTTCAAGAAGGTCCTGGTTTACCTTTTCAAATTCCTGTTCCTGCTCGGTATTTCCTACGTAATCCTGTTCCCGTTCTACTCGAAGATCGCGTCCTCCTTCATGAGCCCCAGCGATTTCGTAGATGTAACGGTTCGTTTGATCCCCAAGCAGCCGACCCTCGGCACCTACAAAGCCATCATTGCCGATAACGGTTACTTTACCGCATTCTTCAATACGCTGCTTTTGTCCGGTGCCTGCGCTATTTTGCAGACTTTCGTCTGCTGCGTGGTTGGCTACGGTTTCGCGAAGTTCAAATTCAAGGGTAACGGCCTTCTGTTCCTCCTGGTTATCTTCACGATGGTTGTTCCCCATTCCACGATCCAGTTGTCCATGTTCATGAAGTTCCGTTACTTCGATATCTTCAAGATCGGCGAAGTCGGCGGTCTGTTCAATCTGTTGGGCGGCGGTATCTTCGAATGGATCAACATCCTGCCGGATACCTCTATCAGTTTGCTGAACACCATGTGGCCTCTGATCATCATGTCCGCCACCGGCCTGGCATTCAAGAACGGACTGTACATCTTCATGCTCCGTCAGTTCTTCAAGGGCGTTCCGGACGAACTGGAAGAGTCCGCATATCTGGACGGCTCCGGCGTGTTCAGAACCTTCTTCCAGATCATTCTTCCTCTGTCTGTGCCCATGCTGATCACGGTCTTCATGTTCGCATTCTCCTGGCAGTGGACGGATAACTTCTACTCCGAAGTGTTCTACACCATCGGCGGACCCACCCTGATGCCCGATATCATCAAGGTGCCTAAGTCCCTGGATACCAAGTACGCGGGCGAAAACATGTATGTTGCCGCTATCCGCAATACTTGTGGTATTCTGATTCTGCTCCCCCTGCTGATTCTCTACTCCTTCATGCAGAGATACATCATCCAGGGTATCGAGCGCTCCGGTATCACAGGCTAATACAAAGACAAAAGGCAAAGCGTTTCGCTTTGCCTTTTCTTTTGCCCAAATCATGACCACCGGTTCAACCGGTGGTTTGCACAGCCCCTATAAGGGGCTATTACCGGCTTAACCCCTAAAAGGGGCACCGAGCTATATTATCGCATCACACGCACTGCAACCCATAAACGGGTAGTTCCCCACCAAGGCTCCCTTGTGGCGAGAAACAGGTTTCTCGAGGAGCTGTCAACCGACTTCGACGATGCGAGTTGGCATTCGCCAACTCGAAATGTCGCGGTGACTGAGGGATTGTCACAACCCCTCCGAGCAAAATCAATAGATTTTGCCCACCTCCCCTTACACAGGGGAGGCTTTTTTATTGCTCCGCTCCCTTTCTTCCCCCGGTAAAACAGGGGGGGTATTTCCACGCCTTAAAGGCACCCAATAAAAAACCGGAGTGACGGAAACGTCACTCCGGTTCGTTTTGTTTATTTCAGCATACCTGCGAGGATTTCCTCAGCCGCGCTCAATGCCTCGGCGATCTTGGAGATGTCCCGTCCGCCGGAGGTGGCGCTGTCGGGACGTCCGCCGCCCTTACCGCCGGTGATGGCGCTGACGGCTCTCAACAGATTGCCTGCATGGGCACCGGCCTTCACGGCATCGGCGCCGCAGACAGCCAGGAAGTTCAGTTTTTCACCCTCGTGAATGGCGATTACGCCAACCGCATCGGGCGTTTCTTTCAAGGTGTCGCACAGGGAGCGTGCCGCATCCATGGACATAGCGCCCATGTCTGCAGTGATCAGGGATACAGATCCCACCGCCTTGGCGGAGGAGCGGAGCGCATCCAACTTGGTGGAGGCGATCTTCGCGTTCAGGGATTCGATCTGACGGCGCTCTTCCTTCAGCTCATTCTGCAGCTGGGATGCACGCTTGGGCAGATCCGCGGTGTTGGTCGCCTTCAGTTCCTTGGCAGTTTCCGCGATCAGAGCATCCTTCTGCGCCATCAGGTGCAATACACCCTGGCCGGTGACAGCCTCAATACGGCGTACGCCGGCGGCAACGGATGCCTCGGATACGATCTTGAACAGACCGATGTTGCCGGTGTTGGTGCAGTGGGTACCGCCGCACAGTTCCGTGGAGAAGTCGCCCATCTTAACCATACGGACGATCTTGCCGTACTTCTCGCCAAACAGTGCCATAGCACCGCTCTGACGGGCGGTCTCGATATCGGTCTCCAGCGTGGTGATTCCCTCAGCGGCAAGAATGTGTGTGTTCACCAATGCCTCAACCGCCGCGATTTCCTCAGCGGTCAGTGCGGCAAAGTGGGTGAAGTCAAAGCGGCAGATCTCCTCGCTCACATAAGAGCCGGCCTGCTCTACATGATCGCCCAGAACGGAGCGCAGAGCCGCCTGCAGCAGATGGGCCGCGGAGTGATTCCGCATGATGGCGTGGCGGCGCTCGGTGTTGACGTGCGCCTTCAGTGTGTCGCCTACGCGGATAATGCCGTTGTTCACGTTACAGATGTGCAGGTAAATGCCGTCCGTCTTCTTGGTGTCCAGCACCAGTGCCATGGTGTCGGGGCCATACACGGAGCCCTCGTCGCCAACCTGGCCGCCGCCCTCACCATAGAAGGGGGTCTTGTCCAGAATCAGTGTGAATTCGCCCTCGGAAACCTCGTCTACCGTGCCTTCGTCCACCAGGATCGCCAGCACTTTCGCATCACAGCATTCGGTGGTGTAGCCAACAAACTCGGTCTTGGACAGGCCTTCCAGCAGATCCTTTGAGGAATCGGTCCAGCCGCTGATGCTGCCGCGGGCGGCTCTCGCACGGTCCCGCTGTTCCTTCATCAGAGCGGCAAAGGTTTCTTCATCGATCTTCAGATGGCTTTCCTCGGCGATCTCACGGGTCAGATCGATGGGGAATCCGAAGGTATCGTACAGCTTGAATACATCCTCGCCGGAGATGGTGTCGGCGTTTTTCTCCACCGCTGCGCGGATCAGATCGGAGAGGATGGACAGACCGGCGTCGATGGTGGCGTCAAAGCGCTCCTCCTCCATGGAGAGAACGCGGCGGATGTAGTCCGCGCGGGTGTTCAATTCCGGATAACCGTCGCAGCTTTCAGCAATCGCCACATTCACCATATCGATCAGGAACGGGTGATCGATGCCCAGCAGTTTACCGTGACGGCAAGCGCGGCGGATGATGCGGCGCAGCACGTATCCGCGGCCCTCGTTGGAGGGAATAACGCCGTCGCTGATCATAAACATAGCGGAACGGGTGTGGTCGGTGATCACGCGGATGGAAATATCGTCGTTCTTATCGTCGCCGTACTTTTTGCCGGCGATCTCGCAAACCTTGTTGATAACGGCACGGATGGAGTCCACCTCAAACATGTTGTCCACGCCCTGCATAACGCAGGCCAGGCGCTCCAGACCCATACCGGTGTCGATGTTCTTCTGGGAGAGCTCGGTGTAGTTGCCCTGACCGTCGTTGTTGAACTGGGAGAATACGTTGTTCCAGATCTCCATGAAGCGGTCGCAGTCACAACCGGGCCGACAGCCGGGCTTGCCGCAGCCGTACTTGATGCCGCGGTCGAAATAGATCTCGGAGCAGGGGCCGCAGGGGCCGGTGCCGTGCTCCCAGAAATTGTCGGCCTTGCCCAGGCGGGTGATCTGCTCCGCCGGTACGCCCAGCTTCTTCGTCCAGATCTCAAAGGCTTCCTCATCGTTTTCGTAGATGGAGGGCCAGAGGAGATTGGCGGGAATATCCAGCCACTCGGGAGAGGTCAGAAACTCCCACGCCCATGTGAGGGCCTCTTCCTTAAAATAATCGCCGAAGGAGAAGTTGCCCAGCATCTCAAAATAGGTGCCGTGGCGGGCGGTGTGACCCACACGCTCCAGATCGGGGGTGCGGATGCACTTCTGGCAGGTGGTCACGCGGTTGCGGGGCGGGGTAACCTCACCGGTGAAGAATTTCTTCATCGGTGCCATACCGGAGTTGATGAGGAGGAGGGATTTGTCGCCCTGGGGGATCAGCGGGTAGCTGGGCAGGCGCAAATGTCCTTTGGATTCAAAAAACGAGAGATATTTTTCTCTCAAGTCATTCAGAGAGGTCCACTGCATGGAAATAACTCCTTTGCTTTGCTGATATATGATAGATTTTTTATCATAGTAATACAGTTTATTATAGCACGCCGCGCGGTGCATGTCAACGAAAGGAGACGAAAATATGCCCACTTCCGGCGGGAATCCGAGAAAAAATGCCGCCGCACAGGGATGCGGCAGCATAATTTTCGTGTTCAGTTTCCGGCCCGGTTCAGATATTCCTCCAGACACAGCCCGGCGTCGTGGATCGCCTTGGCGTGGTAGCGGCCCACATAGCGGTAGTGCCACGGCTCAAAGGAGATGCCCGTGATGTCTTCCTTCCCTTGGGGGAAGCGGAGAATGAAGCCGAATTTCCATGCGTTTTCCGTCAGCCAGGTGTAGGCTTCCTTCCTCGCGAAGGCCACGTCGGCGGCACCCAGATTGTGCATGTCACAGCACAGACCGGTCTGGTGCTCACTGGTGCCCGGGCGGGCGGAATAGGTGGCGGTGATGGCCTGTGCCTGGGCCAGCGTCAGGGAAGGATCCGCCTTCATCTCGTTGGCGGTGTACATATTGAACAGGGAAGTCTGGTAGGCGTAGGAGCGGTATGCGCTGGTGACGGATACATCCTTGTATCCTGCCGCCCGCATCTCGATATACAAGGCCTCCAGCGCCTTGGCGGCATACAGCCGCATCTGCTGGACGTTGCGCCCATCCTTGCGGGTGTCCGCCAGATCGGTCAGATCCGTGGGCTTGTGGGTCTCGTCTACGGTGTGGTCGTTGTTCACCAGAATGAGATAAGCATTCCGATCGGCGGGATTCATGTATTCCTCATAGGCCGACAGATCGGTAAGAAACGTAACGATCAGATCCTCCTCCGAGGGGCCGGGCACGCTGGTGGACGGGATGATGGCACCGGGATCGATGTCGCCCAATTCCGTATCCTCCGGCAGAGGTTCCACCGCGGCGGCCCGCTTCAGCGTGAAGGCGGGGATGTCGGGGATCTCATCCGTGTAGGTTCGGGCGATGGATACCGTGTTCCCCTCCCGGGTGAGGGCAATTCCGTCCATATATTCCGTGACGAAATCGGCGGGCACCAGATAATGCTCTCCGTGGAGAACAGCCGGACCGCTCAGCCGCACATCCTGGCCATTGACGGTGGCCAGATCTCTGTCCCGGCGGAAGATCACGTCCTCCTCCGAGCCGCTTCCGCTGCTGTCCGTGGTGCCGGATTCCGCCGATGCGGGGATCACGAAGCGCATCTCATCGGCTCCGCCCACGGCCACCAGGCCGAAACGCGATGCCAGATCGCTGAAATCTACGTACAGGATACCGTCCAGATAGGCCTTGTCCTCGGCGAGGGAGATGGAATCGTCGCCGTTGTAGGTGTAGCGGATGGTGGTGGGCTCCGGCGGCGGATCGCTGTGATTGAAATACAGAGCGAATCCCACGCAGGCTACCACGGCCAAAAGGAGCAGGATCACGAAAAATACCAGAACCCGGCCCCAGAAAATCTGCACCTTCCGCTTGCGCTGGGCCTCGCGGCGGCGTTTCTCCGCCATCTGCCGCTCATAGGCCGCCTTGCGGCGGGCGTAATCCTGGGTGGCATCCCGCCGGACACGGGGAGGATTCTGCGGGTTCGCCCGGGGATTCGGCGCACCTTGCGCCATCGGCCGCCGATGGCCGTTTGGCGGACGGCGGGGCGGTTGGGAGTTGTATTGCATGACGGCCCTCCTTATTTTGTTTCGCAGATCATGAAGAACGGGGAAGTGGGGGAGTTCAGCAGCTGGAACTTGGCCACCGTCATCTTATAGCGGGAGAGGGTGGAGAAGTACTTGGTCAATTCTTCCCCCTCCGCCGCCCCCTCGGGATGGCCGGGATATACCGCCACCAGAAGGATGGCGTCTCGGCCCAGCATCCCTACCGCGTTTTCCACGGCGGGCAGGGTGGTTTCCCGCATGGTGGTCAGGGATTTGTTGCCGCTGCCCGGCATATATCCCAGATTGAACATTCCCGCCTTGATGGGCTCATGGATGAACTCCGGCGCCCGGTGGTGGGACGCGCAGATCAGGCGGTAATTCTCGGGGCAGCCTTCCGCCCTCAGCGTGGCCTCCGTGCTGATCAGTGCCTGGGGCTGAATATCAAAAGCGGTCACACAGCCGGCGGGTCCTACGGTTTTGGAGAGAAACGCGGTGTCGTGGCCGTTGCCCATGGTGAAATCCACCGCCACATCGCCCTCATGGAGATGGGAGAGGATGAAATATTTCTGCAAAGCAAGCAAATCTACCATTGTTACTATATCCTTGTGTTAGAATCCGATACCAGTATTGTACAACGGGTGTGGGAAAAAGTCAAGTGCGGGTACGATATGAAAACGCATGAAAAAACGAGAAAATCAAAGAAAACGAAAGAAACGCATGGTGTAAATGAAAAAACTTTGAAAAATATCGAAAAAGGTATTGACAGAGCAGGGGGAAAGTGCTATAATCATGCATGCTGAAAAAATATCAATACAAATATCGGAGGAACGCTATGTCCACTTTTATGGCAAAGAAAGAAACCGTTGAGCGCAAGTGGTACGTACTCGACGCGGCCGGCAAGCCGCTGGGTAAGACTGCGGTCGCGGCTGCCAATATTCTGCGCGGCAAGCATCGTCCTGAGTTCACCCCCCATGTTGACTGCGGTGAATTCGTGATCATCATCAACGCTGATAAGGCTGTTTTGACCGGCAACAAGCTGCAGAATAAGTATCACTATCATCATTCCGGTTACATCGGTGGTCTGAAGAAGGTTCAGTACAAGACCCTGATGGCAACCCGCCCCGACCTGGCTATGCAGTACGCCGTTAAGGGTATGCTCCCGCATAACTCCATCGGCGACAAGGCCATCACCCGTCTGAAGGTATACGCAGGTTCCGAGCACAAGCAGCAGGCTCAGAATCCCACCCCGTATGAAGTAAAATAAGAAAGGACGAGAGTGAATAATGTATACAAGTGCTAAGCCCTATTTTTACGGTACGGGCAGAAGAAAGAGCTCCGTTGCGCGTGTACGCGTATATCCCGGTTCCGGTTCCATCACCATCAACGGTAAGGACATCGATCAGTACTTCGGTCTGGAGACCCTGAAGCTGATCATCAACCAGCCGTTTGAGGTTACCGGCACTATGGGCAAGTTTGACATCGTTGCCAATGTAAACGGCGGCGGTATGTCCGGCCAGGCAGGTGCTATCCGTCACGGTGTTGCCCGTGCACTCCTTCTCGCAGATGAGACCTTCCGTGCTCCTCTGAAGAAGGCCGGCTTCCTGATGCGTGACCCCAGAATGAAGGAGAGAAAGAAGTACGGTCTGAAGGCCGCACGTCGTGCTCCTCAGTTCTCCAAGAGATAAGAAAACAACACCCGCAAGAGTGTTTATCCGGCATCCATTGCATTGGCAGTGGGTGCCGTTCTCTTTATTTATTCACATTATTGTGATATAATGATACCAATTCGACAAACTTGAATTTGTCCAATAGTTTGTTACTGCTTAAAAGAATTCCTTGTTAGCAGATATAATAAATTTTAACAATATAAAACGTGTAAAATATTATGTTGTTTAGCAGCATATTTACAGAAAGAGGTTCTTATGGAATACATGAGCAAAATTTCAGGAAGTTCAGACAGAAAAGGTATCATCATGACAATTTTGTCCCAAATGGGTGCGAACTTTGAGGTTCAGCAATTTGAGGACGTAGAAAACATCGTCATTTCTTTTAATCCGAGCAACAAACGCTTGGTTGTCGGAGCACATTGGGATGCAGATGAAGACAGTGATGGTGCAAATGACAATGCCTCGGGCTGCTCGGTGCTTTTGCATACCATTGAAGCTGTGCTTGCTAAACCAACCTTTGAAAAAAGTGTAGATTTCGTGTTCTTTGGTGAGGAGGAAAAGGGTGGCATTGGTGCATCCCGTTACATCGAATCCGTAGGAAAAGAGAATATCTCAGCTATGGTCAATGCGGATGTTTGCGGCTTTGGTGATAATATTCTCCTCAGCGACAAAGGTAATTTGTCAAATCCGTCGTTCTTTGGCCTGATGGATGAAGTTTTACTAACAAAACACAAGATACAACTCCCCAGATTTTTACCTCAAGGTGATGACTGTATTTTTGAGTGGAGTGGGTTGCCGAGTGTTTCCATCTGCACCGCAGAATGCAATGCCTTTAATGTTTTTTCCGAAATCGGTCGCAAAATTGTTGCGGAGCAACCAATCACAGAGGCAGACCAGGAAGCTCTTATGAGTTTGGATGTCGTAAAAACCATGCATGGCGGCGAATTTGACAATATTTCCTATTTAAGCGGCACAGCAGTTAAAATGGTAGCAGACTACCTGATAGACGGCTTGTTGAACTGCTGAAACATTTAGACGAATTGGAAATATGAACGGTATTTCTAAAACTCCAATAGATAAATTCCAATTTGTCGAATAGTACGGGTGTTAATCTTGGTGTGGGTTTGGTGCTAATTTGGTGCAACATTCTATGAGGCAGTACCCAAAATATCAAACGATATGCGATTATGACCTCACAATATCCCACGATATGAGCGTTATCCACGATATAAACCGCTGTGAAACACCAATGCAAAAACTCCAAGAGATAATTTATCCCGAATGGGTTTTATCAGAAGAACAGTCCTCACAAGCGTGGGGACTGTTTTTTTTGCGGTGATTTATTTATTCACAATTCTGTGATATAATGGTATCAATTAGATTAACTTGAATTTGTAGGTGCGTGCAATGAACCTAATAGAATTAACTCACAAGAACGATATTTTACAAACATATGAGATTTACAAACACTGTATGTTTATGCCTACCGAAGAAAAGTTTAATAAGAAAGTAGAACAATTTCTG
>JAZQFQ010000106.1:0-30343 GCA_045539595.1 Eubacteriales bacterium
GTCCATCCATGTACTTGGTGGTGGAATGGGTCACGATGTCCGCGCCGAACCGGAAGGGCTTGCAGTTGATGGGCGTAGCAAAAGTGTTGTCGATGATCAGCGGAACGCCGTGTGCATGGGCAGCATCGGCGAATTTCTCAATATCCAGCACGGTCAGGGCAGGATTGGCAATCGTCTCACCGAATACGGCCTTGGTGTTGGGACGGAACGCGGCATTCAACTCCTCAGCCGTGCAGTCCGGGCTGACAAAGGTAAAATCGATGCCCATCTTTTTCATGGTAACTGCAAACAGATTGTATGTACCGCCGTAGATGGTGGAGGAAGAAACCACGTGATCTCCCGCGGTGGCAATATTGAATACACTGAAGAAATTGGCTGCCTGACCGGAGGAGGTCAGCATAGCGGCGGCGCCGCCTTCCATCTCGCAGATTTTTTTGGCAACGCAGTCGCAGGTGGGATTGGCCAGGCGGGAATAGAAATATCCTTCCGCCTCCAGATCGAACAGTTTGCCCATATCTTCGCTGGTGTCGTATTTGAAGGTGGTACTCTGATAGATCGGGATCTGGCGGGGCTCACCGTTTTTCGGGCTGTATCCGCCCTGTACGCATATCGTTTCGATTTTCTTTTCCATGGGTTGGGTCTCCTTATCGGGTGGTAAAATTCCATCACCTTACATTATACACTTTTTTATTATAAAAGGGAATACCTTTAGGGATTTTTTGTGTATGTGTCAGAATAAATTCTTATATTTCAATTCTTGTCAATCCATTCCATTTGTGATATAATGTACACAATATGAAAAAATCTGCAGTCTGTGCGGCAATTCTTTAAGGCGGTGATCTACAATGATGGAAAATCGAAGCGCCAAGGCGTGGTTGTATCTTCTGCCGGCACTTGTGTTTATTGGGGTATTTATGGTCTATCCCCTGGTGGATGTGTTCGTGTACTCCTTTGAGGAAGGGTACAATTCCGCCTCGCAAACCTTCTTCGGTGTAGGTACATATAACTATTCCTACATATTACGGGATCCCTATTTTCTGCAGGCATTGAAAAATACCTTTATTCTGGTTATCATTACCGTGCCGCTGTCCACGGGACTGGCCCTTCTGATCTCCATGGGGCTGGCCTCCATCAAGCCGCTCCGGAATCTTTTCCAGACGATCTATTTTCTGCCGTATGTAACCAATACGCTGGCTGTTGGCCTGGTATTTATGATCCTGTTCAAACCGACCGCCTATTCGGAGGGCCTGGTCAATCTGCTGATCCATCTCTTCGGCGGTCCCTCGGTGGATTTCATCGGCGGCCCGTACTGGGCGAAAATGTTTGTCCTCTGCTTCTATACCGTCTGGGTGGTTATGCCGTTCAAAATTCTCATTCTGACCAGCGCCTTGTCCTCCGTGAAGCAGGATTACTACAATGCGGCCAAACTGGACGGCGCATCCCGCTTCCGCAGGTTTACCCGCATCACATTGCCCATGATTTCTCCCATGCTGTTCTATCTCATTATTACTGGTTTTATCGGTGCCTTCAAGGCCTACAGCGATGCGGTAGCCCTGTTCGGCACGGATCTGAATGCCGCCGAGATGAACACGCTGGTGGGATATATTTACGACATGCTGTATGGGGACAGCGGCGGATTCCCGTCGTATGCATCGGCCGCTGCCGTGGTGCTGTTTGCTATTGTCCTGACCATCACGTGCATCAATCTTCTTGTCAGCAAGAAACACGTCCATTATTGAAGAAGGTGATCGTATGGGAAAACCGATAGATTATCAAAAAATTGAGAGAAATGCGCAAAGGCGCGAACGGATCAAGAAGGGTATCACCTATACACTGCTTTCCCTGTGGGCGCTGCTGGTCCTGTTTCCGTTCTATTGGATGCTTCTGACCTCCGTGAAAGCATACGGTGCGTACAACGCGGAATATATTCCGAAGTTTTATACGCTCTCTCCCACTATCCAGAACTATATCGATGCTTTTACCACCGTCTCTTTGGGAAGATATTTTCTGAACACATTTCTCTTTACGGTCATCACCACTTTGACCATGCTGATTGTCATTGTGCCGGCCGCGTATGCCTTCTCCCGATTGAATTTCCGGGGTAAGAATCTCGTTTTTGTTCTCTTTTTGTCGCTGATGATGATCCCCAGCGAAATGATGATTATCACCAATTACACCACCATTACCAATCTGGATATGCGCAACACCTTTGCCGGATTGATTCTGCCGTCGGTTATGTCGGTGTTCTATCTGTATCTGCTGAAGGAAAATTTTGCGCAAGTGCCTGATGAATTGTATTATGCGGCTAAGGTGGACGGTACAACGGATCTGAAGTATCTGTTCAAAGTGATGCTGCCGATCTGTAAGCCTACCGTTGTCACGGTCGTGATTCTGAAGGTGATCGAGTGCTGGAACTCCTATGTGTGGCCGCGGCTGATTACCGACGATGAGGCTTACTATCTTCTGTCCAACGGAATCCAGGAGATCCGGGAAAACGGATTTGGACGGGAGAATATTCCCGCTATGATGGCGGCGGTAGTGGTGATTTCCGTGCCGTTGATCGTGCTGTTCCTTATTTTCCGCAATAAGATCATGGAAGGCGTGGCAAGCGGAGGTACCAAAGGATGAGAAATACTGTAAAGAAAATGGCGGCGTTTCTTTTGGCGGTGTGTATCGTGCTGCCGGCTTTGGCCGGATGTCACGGATCCCGTATTCTGGATCCCTTTGTCATGCCCGAGGAGTTGGATTTGACCCGGGAGCACGAGATCACCTTCTGGGCCAAAAACGACACCAACATCCTGCAGACCAGAATTTACGAAAAAGCTATCGCCGATTTTCAGGCATTGTATCCCAACATTCATGTGAATCTTCGCCTGTATACGGATTACGGTAAGATATACAATGACGTAATCACAAATATCTCCACCCGCACGACCCCCAATGTGTGCATCACCTATCCCGATCACATTGCTACCTATCGCACAGGTAAGAATGTGGTTGTTCCGCTGGACGAATTGTTCGGCGATGAAAAATACGGTCTGGGCGGCAGTGAGGTTCGGTTTGATTCGCCCACACAGGCGGAGATCATCCCCCAGTTTCTCGCGGAATGCGTTCTGGACGGCGAATACTATGCATTTCCGTTCATGCGATCCACCGAGGCGTGCTACATCAATAAAACGTATGTGGAAAAACTGGGGTATACCGTTCCCGATGTGCTGACGTGGGATTTCATCTGGGAAGTGTCCGAGGCTGCGGCGCAAAAGGACGCGGACGGAGTCTATCTCGTCAACGGACAGAAGGTCATGCGTCCGTTCATCTACAAATCTACGGATAATATGATGATCCAGATGCTTCGCCAGAGAGGGGCAGGGTACTCCACCCCGGACGGGAAAATTCGGATTTTCAACGACACCACCAAGGAGCTTCTGTTTACTATTGCCGGTCATGTGAAAAACAGTGCCTTCACCACCTTCAAAATTGATGGTTATCCCGGCAACTTCCTGAACGCAGGTCAGTGCGTTTTCGCCATTGATTCCACCGCCGGTGCCACGTGGATCGGCACCCACGCACCGCTTTCCGACATCAGCGAAGACAGCCTGGTGGAATTTGAGACGGTGGTTCGTCCGATTCCCCAGTTTGATCCCGAGAATCCCACCATGATTTCCCAGGGACCGTCTGTCTGCGTGTTCAATAAGGAAGATCCCCAGGAGGTGCTGGCATCGTGGCTGTTTGCCCAGTTTCTGCTTACCAACGATGTGCAGATCGCCTATGCGCAAACGGAGGGCTATGTGCCTGTTACATCCAAAGCGCAGAACTCCGACGAATATCAGGATTATCTGTCCCGCTGCGGCGAGGATCACAAAACCTATTACGATGTGAAAATCCAGGCTGCCGAGCTTCTTCTTGCTCATATGGAGAATACTTTCGTTACACCGGTGTTCAACGGATCGGTGTCTTTGCGGGATGCGGCCGGCCAGATGATTGAAAATGTCACCAAATCCATCCGCCGGAAGGAAACGGTGGACGAGGCGTACATGGAGAAACTGTTTGCGGATATGACCTCGCTGTATCGCCTGGATCAGAGATCCGCTGAGGAGGGAAATGCCGCCGGCGGTAAAACCGAATTAGGGGATTTGCCCACCGCATCGGTGATCTTGCTGGGGACGTTGGCGGCGGCATGGATGCTGATTCTTTTGTATGCCGGCATCGGTTTCATAAAAAAAACAAAAAAATAGTCCAAAAGTCTTTACTTATTTCCAAATTTATGTATAATATGTATTGTACTTTTGTACGCAAGAAAATTCTATCTGGTAAGGAGAAAAACAATGAAAAGAATTTTGGCACTGGTCATGGTATTCGTGCTGGCTCTCTCTTTGGCAGCCTGCAATACCGAGAAGACCGGAGACGGTAAAGATCCCAAGTCTGAGGGCGTTATGACCTACGCGGAATACGCTGCTGCGGAACTGGAAACCCCTGTAGTTATCGAGGCATTCGTACAGGCTAAGCAGGCATGGTATGAGCCCGCCGCTACCACCAGCATTTATGCACAGGACGCTGACGGCGCATACTTCATGTACAGAATCGCATGCTCCGCTGAGGATTATGCAAAGCTGGTTCCCGGCACCAAGATCAAGGTGACCGGCCACAAGGCTGCATGGTCCGGCGAAGTGGAAATCGTGGACGCCACCTTCGAGATCATTGAGGGCAGCACCTTTGTGGCTGAGGCTCTGGACGTGACCGCTATGCTGGCGGACGAGAAGGTAATCGACCATCAGAATAAACTGGTTGCTTTCAAGGGAATGACCGTTGAGGCTACCAAGGATGCTGACGGCAACGATGTGGCTTTCCTGTACAACTACGACGGTTCCGGTGAGGAAGGCAGCGATCTGTATTTCACCGTTTCCGTAAACGGCGCATCTTATTCCTTCACCGTTGAGAGCGATCTCTGCGGTGTGGATTCCGATGTGTACAAGGCAGTAAAGAACCTGAAGATCGGTGACAAGATCGATATGGAAGGCTTCCTGTACTGGTACAACGGTGTGAATCCTCACATCACTTCCGTAACCCCTGCAAAATAATCTGCATCTGAAAAGGAGCCTCCGGGCTCCTTTTTTATCAGATTGCTTTATTGGAGAGAAGAAACATGAATTATACCGTCATGCATAATCAACTGCGGGAATTGACGCAGGATATTCCTCATCCCATAGCGAATATGGCCAACGCCGCCGCGCTTCTGTGGCAGGTCCTGGATCGCATCAATTGGGCAGGCTTCTATCTTCTGGAGAACGATACGCTCGTACTCGGCCCCTTTCAGGGAAAGCCTGCATGCATTGAGATCCCCGTGGGGAAGGGCGTCTGCGGCACGGCGGTGGCAGCAGATGAAACTATCCGCGTGGATGACGTGCATGCATTCCCGGGACACATTGCCTGTGACTGCGATTCTCGCTCGGAGATTGTGATTCCATTGCGGAAGAATGGGCGGATTCTGGGCGTGTTGGATATCGACAGCCCGGTTCTCGGTCGATTCACATCGGAAGATCAGATTGGCCTTGAGCTGTTCGCCGAGGTGCTCGCGGCGGCTTTGTAATGGTCGCTTCACACAAATTCCACTTGCCAAAATGCAGTTTTTGTGATATACTGTACCCCAGTGAGTTCGAAACCTTCCTCACTTAAAACAAAACTACAGGAGAGCATGTACCATGAAATCGAATATTCGAGCCCTTACCAACGCGGCCGTGATTGCCGCACTGTACGTAGTGCTGACGTTGGTCTCAGCTGCGCTGCATCTGGCCAGCGGCCCAATCCAGATCCGTCTGTCGGAAGCTCTGACAATCCTTCCGGCCTTTACCCCCGCCGCCATTCCGGGATTGTTCATCGGATGCATTCTGGCGAATTTTTTGAGCGGAGCGCTGTTGTGGGATGTGGTGTTTGGGGCGGTGGCCACCTTGCTGGGCGCAATTGGCACGTACCTATTACGAAAGAAAAGCAAGTATTTTGCCCCCGTGCCGCCGATCCTCGCCAATATGCTGATCGTTCCCGCGGTGCTGCAGTATGTCTACGGTGAGGAGCAGATGTATTGGCTGCTGATGATTTCCGTGGGAATTGGTGAGATTCTTTCAGCGGGGATTATGGGATTGATTTTGTATAAAACGCTGGAGTCTACCAAATTGTTTGATCGAATGAGATAATCCGAAAACACATATGTGCCGCACAGGCCATATGTGTTTTTTCTATGAATAATATATTAACAAAGCGAAAAACTACCAGTCATAATTGAATCCCGATCGAAGATAATAATAGCAGAGCACGCGATAGCGTACTCGTTGATATAGATAATTCATGATTAAGTAGGAGAATCAATTATGGCAAGCAACAAGACACTCGTTCCCGAAGCAAAGAAGGCACTGGAGCAGTTCAAGATGGAGGCAGCAAGCGAAGTAGGCGTTAACCTGAGCCAGGGTTACAACGGCGACCTCACTTCCCGTCAGGCAGGTTCCATCGGCGGCCAGATGGTTAACAATATGAACCCCGTACGAACTATGAGGTTTGAACGTCATAACCGAATATCGCAAGGACACAAGATAACCGTCAAGTACGCGTTTTCCCTTACGGTATAAGGCTTTGATGAAATAAAACGTACGGAGGGACAAAGAAAATGAAGGACACCAAAACCATTTACGAACAGCTCGGAGGTACATACCGCGAGGAAAAAGGCAACCTCGTTCCCGACGTGGAGCTTCCCGAACAGAAGCCCATCGGCAAATACGGCAAGATGCACCTTGACTATCTCAAGCAGCACCGTCGCGGAAGGTACTCCGCCTTGCTCGGTGAAGGACTGCTCAATGCCTACCTTGCCGACGTGGACGAACAGGCACACGAAATGCTGAGTTCTCTGACGGTAGAGCTTGCCAAGGCTCAAGGCATCGACGAACACCTCAAAGCAACTGATCAAATGCGGTGGGTGCAGATGATGAACAACGTTCGTAGCTCTGCCGAAGAAACCGTAATGAGTGAACTGATACTCGCATAAACCGAAAGCAAGGGGTGTTCCCAAGCGGTTCATCCCTTGCTTTTATAAATTTTTTATGAAAGTTTTGATTTTGCTGTTGAATTTTACGAAGAATTAGTGTATAATAAATACAGCAGAATACAAACAAAGGAGGAATTTATGATGCCAAACATTAAGCCCGTATCAGATCTGCGCAACTATAACGAGGTACTGCGCGATATCGCCGTTGGCGAACCCGTATTCCTCACTAAGAACGGTCGCGGCAGATATGCCATCGTTGATATGGAGGAATTTGAAAAGACACAGGCAACGCTCAAGCTGATGAGCGAGCTTGCAAAAGGTGAAGCTTCTGCTAAAGAAAAAGGATACATTGATATCTCGGAGGTCGAAGCACTTCTGGGGGTAAGCAATGGCTAAAATCAATTTTACGCCCGATGCCCTTGAGGATATGAAAGAGATCAAAGCGTATATCACCGACGAGCTGTGCAGCGAGCAATCGGCAATCAACACGATTGAAAAGATTATGAAACGCATCCGTCAGCTCGCGGATTTCCCCGAAATCGGTGCGCCGCTTTCCTCGATCATCAGCCTTGAAGTGCCGTACCGCTTTCTTGTCTGCGGTAACTATACCGCGTTTTATAAGGTTGAGGGCGATGAGGTTCATATCATCCGCGTACTCTACGGCAGACGGAATTTTATGCAGATACTTTTCGGAAAGTCATACGACGAATAATACGTAATCGCCACTCTCTCGGGTGGCGATTTACTTTTACCCTTTGACCATCGTAGCAAAGCAGAAAAGAGCGACCGAGAAACCGAGGGAAACCACGGTCGAATCGGCTGATATCGTACCTGCCAAGTTGCACACACATACGCCGATCATCGCACCCGTAGCGAGAATACGAATAAATTCATTGCGAACAGTAGACAAAAAAGTTGCCTTCGGCACTACTCTCTTTTCTTCTGCCGTTATGGTGGATTCGACCGGTAAACCGAGCAGGGCGACAAGCCTCTCCAAATGCTCCTCGCAAGGCTTTGATAATCCACGTTCCCACTTGGAAACAGCCTTTCCCGAAATGCCGAGCATCGCTCCAAGCTCCGTTTGTGTAAGCCCTTGCTCCTTTCTTTTCTCCACTAAGCTCCTTGAAGCTGTAAATATTGTGCGCTTTTGCAAATACCATAAAGTACTGCAGCGAACGATTTAGCCATTGCCGCGAAGCCAATGCGCCATTATTTACTCGCCAGCAATGCCAGATGTAGTCCTTAACCACTGACTTCATTTCTTCGCTATGGATATATGAAAAGTCAAAATCTAAAGACTCACCGTAATGCTGAGAGTGTGGATCGTTGTCCGGTAGTGACCACATATCTCCTATGGGTTGCTTACTCAACATAAAAATCATCTCCAATTAAAGAACTTTGACCCCAATATCGGGATAGGCTATCCTCAATGTAGTGGTTGGACAAATGTGTATATCTCTGTGTAGTTGAAATATGCTCATGTCCCATAATTACCCTCACAATGCTGACGTCCAAGCCCGACTCGAAATAAAACTCGCTTATTTGATACAAAGAATATGAACAGAATACTTGAAAAACCGCAGAAATAAAGGCTTTCGGCACATTTGGCGTGACCGGAAGCCTTTTTCTTTTTATGACAGTTCATATTCCGACATGAAGCAGAAGTAAAAATGAACCCACCCTACAGATATTTGAACCCACCCTGTCAATAAATTTGAACCCCTTTAAGGCAAAATCAAAAAGTATCAAATTGAAGATTTTTATGCCTTGTCTTTAATTCCACAGAAAAAATTGACTGCGGACGATATATCTTCATCATTTGGATGCCCTTTTGCAATGCCTCCAACGAGTTTAAAGGGACCAAATGTATCAAATCCGAGACAACCATAGCAGCCTTGTATTTTTGATTTTTTGGATTCGGCAATCTGTTTAATTGCATCTGCATAGCTCTTGCGTTTTACCCCGCAGGTGTAGAGAAAGAATACCTTTTTATTTTGGGGAAGATTAGCCGCTGCCCATTTCAGGATACTTTCATGAAATTTTTGGTAGTAGATACCAGAAGCAAAACCAATCATGTCATAATCAGAACAGTCAGTTACAGTTGCGGCAGAGACATCAACGGCTGTAACATTTCCTTGTGCCACAATTGCATCTACCAGTTTTTTTGTGTTCCCATGATGGCTTGAGTAGTAAAGGATTAAAGTTTTCATTTTTCGACCTCCTTGTAAGTGATTTCAATGCGGAATTTACTGCCGTCTGATTTTGGAACAGCCGAAATTATAGCATTTCCATTATGTTCGAGGGCAAGCACGGCATGGCGGGCGGCAATACCAATATCAATTTTATTCAGCTTATTTTTAAGGATGAGACGGGAGATGCCCGTGCCTGCATCTTCAACAATTATTTTCCCTGGCTCAAATTTTAGTTCCCAGGGCTGTGAATTAAGGGAAGAAGGAGCAAGCCTTACGGCTCTTGAGACGGCAGTATCCTCTTTACTGATACGGTTTAAGGGTTTTCTCTTAAACTCAGATTCATTTGTTCTTGCAGGGGTATCTGCCTTGCCAATAGCAAGGGCGATACAGAACCGTTTCAATTCATTTTTGGGCTTAAAATTCATAAAGTATCCGCTGCCAAGCCCCATGCTCTGGATATATAGATCAGCCTTTTGCAATAGAAACCCAACATTAGCATAGGCAGATGGAGAACTGTCGCAGAAAGCGAGTAAATAATGGGATGCACCTTGATTGGCGGAAACTTCTGCAGCCGGGAGAAGTTTGAAATCGGCGTGCTGCCCGCTAAGCTGCTCCGATTCGGAAACACAGGCAAGAATATCGCTTAAACAGTCTTCTGGAACAGGAGAGTTAAGGTAATTCCGTACCTGCCTGCGGGTAAAAATTGTTTCATAGAGTGTCATAGTGTTTTCCTCCTGAAAATATGATTTTTATTTACAGAGCTAATACCGCTGCGAACAGGAAATAAAGTAATGGCTGATGAATCACGTATAAACCGAGGGAGTGCCGGCCAAACCATTCCAGCGGTTTTGCTTTGCTGTTTTCTAAATGTGCAAGTAGTTTATGGTGTATAAAGAGCTGATGCGTAAAATATCCGGCAGTGTACAGGAAAAGCCACGGCAGAAGCGAAAAATAGTCTGTCGAATAAAAACCGGACATGGGAAATCCCAGGTAGGTAGTTATAAAGTTACGATACCAGCCATTTGGCAGCGGCAGAATATTCAAGCTGCCAAAACCGAGATAACCGTGATTGATGTTCTTCGTAAGAAGAAATAAGGCAATGCTAAAAATTAAACCATATTCCGGTTTGAATTTTTGTAAGAACTTTTCTAAAGGAACCATTAAAAGCATACAGGAACCAATCAGAGTAAGAACACCGAACCGTACCCGGTTTTGTGGCATTGCAATCAGCGTAGCTGCCACAATCAAAAATCCAAGGCTGAAAACAGTAATGCCTCTTTTTAGTTTTTCTTTCCCCAGCGGCTCACAAAATCCGGAAAGGAAAATAAATGTCCAGCAGATACATTGCTGCCATATATAAGCACCTTCCGATTGATACCATTGCAGATGAAAGTCGAAAAGATAAACCAAATCCCATACTGCATGGTAAGCTATCATATTCAGAAGTGCCAGCCCACGTATACCGTCTAAGGCAGAGTATCTTTTGGCTGTCATGTGTCATATCCTTTCGTATTTGATGTCAGTGGAAGGGATACTGTAAATGTCGTTCCCTTTCCCTCTTTACTGGAAACAGAAATATTCCCACCATGCAGATCGACAATCCGCTTTGCCAGCGCAAGCCCCAGGCCGTTTCCCTGGGAGGAACGTGAGAAGTCCCCTTGATAGAATTTTTCAAATATTCGCCGCATTACATCCTCGCTCATACCGATTCCATTATCCGTGATGCTGGTTATTAATGAGCCGTTTTCCCTGCGGAGCAGGATATGGATGATTCCATTTTCAGGGGCAAACTTAATGGCGTTGCTCAAAATATTCTGCCACACATGGGCGAGTAAATCTTTATTGCCATAATAATCCACTGCGTCCAGATCAATTTCAAGTTCCAGTTTATTTTCTGTCCAGCCGTCTTCTAAAAGGAGAAGTATTTCCCGGAGTTGTTCGTCCAGGCAGAAAGTTTCTTTTTTTATGCCGATTTCCTGATTTTCCAGGCGGGACAGAAGTAAAATGTTGCTTGTCAGCGTGGAAAGCCGGCGGGTATTGTATAATATTTTTTTCGTATAATTCTGGCGTTTTTCTTCACTCAGATCCTTTCTTTGAAGCAGGGTTGTATAACCTTCGATGGCGGACAGCGGTGTTTTAAATTCATGGGATACGTTTTCCACAAAATCGGTACGGAGTATTTCGGTTCCAGCCAGTTCTTTTGCCATCAGGTTAAAATTATGGGCCATATCCCGCAGTTCTTTGATCCGGATATTTTCATTTAGGGAAACATCAAAATTGCCCTTTGCTACTTCCTGGGCTGCATTGCTCATGGCAATAATCGCCGTGAGGGGATGCCTTCCGGCATAATTGGAGATAATGGTGCCGACAATAATACTGACAATTGCTATAACGAAAAATACAATCCCACGGTTTTGCTGGACTAATATCCCGGCTTTTATCAATAGAAATGTAAGCAGGGCTGAAAAAAGGATGGTCAGCGTCAGCGTCAGGAAGGTTAAAAGGGAAAACATGACGGAGAGTCGTTTTGGGTACTTTTTCCATTTGGATGCCCGGCGGGGCTTTCGTGTTTCAGAAGGGGTTTGGTTATTCATGCTTACTCACCGCCTTATATCCCAGTCCCCGCACAGTGACAATTTCAAAGTCTGCATTATTTTTGAACCGTTCACGCAGGCGGCTGATATGGACATCCAGTGTGTGGGAATCCGATTCACTGTCCGGACCCCAGACATCATCCATAATCTGTCTTCTGGTAAAAATCCGGTTTGGGGAAGTGATCAGTTTATATAGCAGATAAAATTCTTTCTGTGGCAGTTCTGTGGTTTCACCGTGGGAGGAAATCGTCAGTGTGTCACAGTCAAATTCTGTTTCGCCAAATTTGGTTTTACGCTGGTTTACAAGCTGGCTGCGGCGCAGCAGGGCTTCCACCCGCCAGACCATTTCGTTCACATCGATAGGCTTTACCATGTAATCATCCGTACCCAGACGGAACCCTTCACGTTTATCAGTTGCACTTTCCTTGGCTGTGATAATTAGAATTGGCATGGAATATCCGGTTTCACGAAGCGCTTTTGTAAGTTCAAAGCCATCCATGCGTGGCATCATAATATCGGAAATAACCAGGTCAATATAAGTGTCATCCAAAATATCAAAGGCAGCAAGCCCGTCAGCCGCCGGAACTGCCGTATATCCGTTATCTGTCAGGACAGTACAGAAAAGGTCACACAGTTCCTTATCATCTTCCACTACTAAAATTTGAAACATCTTTTGCACCTCCGACTTGATTATAGCATAGATTTGTGAACAGTCTGCGTTTATTTTATATGGAAAACCTCAACTGAACCTCAACAGCATGGGTTATTTTTTCTGTGATTTGTTGAGGTTCAGTTGAGAAAGGGCGGTTATACTCTTTTTGTGTATTGTAAGATGCCCTTGTTTCGCTGGGGCATGAAGAGCAGAAGCCCTCTGCTTATAGAAGTATCGTGGAAGGAATTTGTGTTCCTGCCAATGGATAAGGTGGTGAAATTGAATGTATGTGCTTATTTTATCGGGAATGGCATTATGCCTGGCTGCAGGTCTGTATTGGATGATTGGAAAATGGGCCTTGCTTTATGGTATTGATACAAAAGGAAAACGGTTCTGGATGATACGGTTGGGAATTACCGTTTTTGCGGGCAGCTTGTGTCTCATATGGAGTGTGGCGGGGCTGGTTGAAGTCCATTTAATCGTGTTATTTGCAATTGTGGAATTTGTTGCTTTCCTGATACGGCACATTGCAAAGAACCATACGAAGGAAAAAAGGTATTCTGTTTTCCGCAGACTTTACCACAGCGGGATAATCCCAATATTGGTCACTTGCTTGATGATGGGCTATGGCAGTCTTAACATGAGACAGATTATCCGAACAGAGTATACTGTGACATCAGAAAAGCTCCAGTCAGGTTATGAAGTGGTTTTGATAACGGATACTCATTATGGCACGGTTCAAAACCCGGATATCCTGATTCAAAAAATAGAAGAGATTAATGCTTTGCACCCGGACATTATATTGCTTTGCGGAGATATAGTGGAAGAAGGAACGACAAAGGAATCTATGCAGGAGGCATTTCGGATATTAGGAAGTCTGGAAAGTACATATGGAACCTATTTTGTTTATGGGAACCATGACCGGCAGGATTATAGGACGGCAGTTTCCCGCTCCCGTACTTATACAGATGAGGAGCTGGTACGGGCGATAGAGGAAAATGACATTAAGATTCTGTGTGATCAGTGGATTAACATTGGCGATGATCTGGTATTAGCTGGTCGGGAAGATGCCGCAAGAATACCCGGACGCCTTTCTTCTATAGAGCTGCTAAACGGAGTAGATCAGAATAGATTTATTATAGTAGCGGATCATCAGCCGATAGAGGCAGAGGAAAACGCAGCAGAAGGGGCAGACCTGCAGTTATCTGGACACACTCATGCAGGGCAGATATTCCCTGTAGGGTATCTTACGGAAGGTTTTGGTGGATTGAACTACGGTGAATATCAGGAAGGCGGCTGTAAGGTAATTGTTTCCTCTGGAGCTACAGGATGGGGATTTCCCATCCGTACACAAGGAAACTGCGAGTATGTTGTGATTCATTTAAAGGAAAGGTGATTTCTATGAAAAAAGAAAAGACAAAAATGAGCAGGCGTAAAAAAGTCGTGATAGCTGTCATAGCGGCAGTAGTGGCAGTAGCTGTAGTGGGTGGAGGTATTTTTTACTGTACCTTTTTTCCGAATCCGCTTGCAAAGAAAATTTCCGTCAGCGATATATCGGCAGGAACCATGTCTGTGACAGGTGAGAGCAATGTGCTTGTGGCATATTTCTCTTTGACAAATAATCGGGTATATACGGCAGATGAAATGGATGCGGTGTCCTCAGCAAGCCTGAAAATAGAAGATGGGACCGGATATGGTCATGCAGAGCTTTTGGCTCTTGCGGCACAGGAAGTAACCGGAGGGGATGTTTTCCCTATTAAGGTAAGTGACTTATATCCGGAAACTTACGGCGGGGCGTTTGACCGGCACCACAGCGAGATGGGAACATCGCTTCGACCAGAACTGACAGAACATCTTAAAAGCGTGGAAAATTACGATACGGTAATTATCATTTACCCGAACTGGTTAAGCAGTATGCCGCTACCCGTTTTGTCATTTCTGGAGGAATATGATTTTTCGGGAAAGACGGTCATACCGATTGCCACCAGTCAGGCATTGGGATTGGGTTCCGGCCCGGAGCAGATTGCCGCAGCCTGTCCGGATGCAGTGGTGGCGGATGGGCTTTCTGCAAAGAGTGAGGACAGTGTGAAAGAGTTCCTGATAAAAGCTGGTCTGACAAAGTAAAGGAGGTTTCATGTGTATCAAAAAGGTTTGCAAGCTATGTATAGATATAGGGATGCTGGTTATTACGCTTCTGCTTATGGCTTCGGAGAGAACGGGGATTGTCCTGCATATGTTTCTGGGGGCGGTTTTGTTCATCTTATTTACTGCTCACAATATTTTAAATCTGGCATGGTGGGCAGGCATTGGCAAGGGATCGTACAGCCGGACGAGGTGGGTGAGAACCATATTGAATGTGTTTCTGCTCATTGACTTCTTGCTTGTGATGGTAAGCGGGATTCTGTATGCAGTCGGTCTGCACAGGATAACGGCGCTTTTGTTTTTGATTCTGACAGTGATACATATTAGAGTGCATTGGAAAAGGGCTTCGGCAAAACAGCAGAAATAACAGAGTTTGAATAGGAGGCTTATTAAAATAGTATTGATAATTGTCTGCATTATCGCAGGACTTGGAGCAGGTATTGGAACAGGACTTGCCGGTTTATCCGCAGCGGTGGTTATTACGCCCATGCTTATTACTTTCTGCGGATTTACAGCGTATGAGGCGGTAGGAATTGCACTGGCTTCTGATGTGTTGGCTTCGGCAGTCACGGCATACACCTATGGTAAAAATAAAAATCTTGATATTAAAAACGGGCTTATAATGATGGCCTCTGTACTTGTATTTACGATTTTGGGGAGCTGGTTGTCCTCGCTCCTTCCCAATGCAGTCTTGGGAGGCAGTTCTTATGTTATGACATTTATTATGGGCGTTCGGTTTCTTGTAAGCCCGATCACAAAGATAACATCAAGGATGGATGAAATAGAGCCGAAAAAGAGGATTATACGCTCCCTTCTTTCGGGAATCCATATCGGCCTGTTCTGTGGATTTGTCGGTGCTGGCGGCGGTGTGCTGCTTCTGATTACACTGACCTCTGTTCTCGGATATAGCCTGAAAACAGCAGTCGGAACAAGTACCTTTATTATGACATTTACAGCACTGACAGGGGCGGTTTCCCATGTAATCATTGGCGGTACGGTAAATGTGACAGCACTTGTGGTCTGTGTGATAGCGGCGCTGATTGGGGCAAGAGCTTCGGCGCTATTTGCGAATAAAGTGGATGCCAAAAAACAGAACAGGGTTACAGGCGTTGCCCTGTGTGGATTAGGGGCGGTGCTGGCTCTTGTTAATTGGCTGTAAAAATTGAGGTTGAGTTGAGGTTCGGTTGAGATTGGCTTGAGGTTGAATCAGCATAATATAGGAACAGCGCACAACAATTATGAATTTAGGCGTTGAGGAAAGGGTGATGGCTTATGCTGCAAATAAAAGGCATATCAAAACAGTACCGGACGGGTGAGCTGGTTCAGCAGGCACTAAATGATGTCAGTCTAAATCTGCGGGATAATGAATTTGTTTCCATACTTGGTCCCAGCGGTTCAGGAAAAACTACGCTTCTGAATGTGATAGGCGGTCTTGACCGTTACGACACCGGGGAGCTGGTTATCAACGGTATTTCCACAAGAGAATATAAAGACCGTGACTGGGACGCTTACCGAAACCATACCATCGGCTTTGTGTTCCAAAGCTACAACCTGATTCCCCATCAGACAATCCTTGCCAATGTGGAGCTGGCTTTGACGATTGGTGGCATTTCCAGAAACGACCGCAAAGAGCGGGCAAGGAAAGCACTGGAGGAAGTGGGCCTGGGAGATCAGCTTCACAAAAAACCAAACCAGATGTCCGGTGGGCAGATGCAGCGGGTGGCGATTGCCCGTGCCCTTGTGAATGACCCGGAAGTGCTTCTGGCGGACGAACCGACCGGAGCATTAGACAGCGAAACCAGTATACAGGTCATGGAACTGTTGAAAAAGGTTGCTGAAAACCGGCTGGTTGTGATGGTAACGCACAACTCGGAGCTTGCGGAGCAGTATTCTACAAGGATTGTGAAATTACGGGATGGAAAGATTATAGATGACAGCAATCCATTCTTGCCAGAAGAAATGTTCGAAGAGGCAGCGCATAAAAGCATGGGAAAGGCAAAAATGTCTTTCTTGACGTCCCTTTCCCTAAGTTTTAACAATCTGTGGACAAAGAAAGGGCGGACGATTCTGACCGCTTTTGCTGGTTCTATCGGGATTATCGGCATTGCATTGATTTTGGCTTTGGCAGAAGGGGTAAACGGTTATATTTCAGATGTACAGAAAAGCACCATGACTTCCTATCCTATTACGATTAGTTCTCAATCCGTGGATATGTCCGGGATTATGGGGACGAGAGGCGGCAGGCGGGAAAATGAGGTTTCGGCAGAGGAAAACCGTACCAGAGTTTACGCAGATTACAGTGCTATCGAATCCAGTGAGGAAATGGCGTCAAATATTAAAGAGAATAACCTGACGGCGTTTAAGGAGTATCTGGATAATCCGGAAAGTGAAATCCACCAGTATTTAGGTGAAAATGGTGTGGTGTATTCCTATGGAGCCCATTTTGGAATTTATTCTTATGATGCTGACGGAAACCTGGTGGCCTCCGATGCGGACATAGATCAGGTCAGTGCGTCTACCCTTTCCAGTGAGGACAGTGCAGCATGGGGCGGCCCGATGGCAAATATGGAGCGGATGAATCAGGTAATGAGCGGTTCTTCCGATGCAGGGGCTGAAAATTTTTCTGAACTGATGCCATCAGCAGACGGAAAGGGAGTCAGCACGATTCTCCTTGACAGTTATGATCTGCTGTATGGGAGCTGGCCGGAAAATTACAATGAGGTTGTCCTTGTGCTGAATGAAAATAATTCAATTCCGGCAGGAACGTTATACCAGCTTGGTTTGATTACCGGGGAGGAGCATAAGGAAATTACCGAACAGATCAAAAATGGGGAAGATGCAGAGGAACGCATTTGGAACTATGAAGAAATCTGCGGACATACTTTCTATATGGTTTTACCCTGCGACCAATATAAAAGAAACAAGGACGGCACGTTTACCTATATCGGGGATGATGTTATGCAGATAGAATCCCTTTTGGAAAACAGTGTAAATTTGAAGATTACGGGTATTATCCGTCCGGTAAAGGATGCTGAAAATGCGTCAATCCCTACTTCAGTGGCATACACGGTGGCACTGACTGATTATGTGATAGAGCATACAGATGAAAGCGCGGTTATCCTGGCACAGGAAAAGACACCGGAAGTCAATGTACTAAACGGAATCAAGTTCAAAGCTCCTGATGATGAAGCAAAAGCCGCTGATGCAGTTATTTATATGTCAAATTTGGGGATTTCTGATAAGGCCGCTATGTACGCAAATATTCTGGCGCATCAGGAAACGGATGAATCGGAAGATCAGGAACATATCGAAGCTATGCAAGGTGCGCCTTCCATGAGTCCCAGTGAGATGGCGGCGATGGAAGGTGTGGAACGAACCGAAGAAGACGAAATTGCGATGGCAAGGGCATTGGATGAATGGTTGGGAAACAATCCAGATCAGGAAACTTTGGTATCCGCTTATGATATATTTATTGCCGGGCCGACTTATGAAGAAAACATGAAAAAATTCGGAAAGGTAAGCCATGATGCCCCGTCTTCTATCAGCATTTATACAGACAGCTTTGAGGACAAAGAAGCAGTTTCAGACTGTATAGACCGTTACAACGAGGGAGCTGAAAAGAAGGAGCAGATTACCTATACGGATTATGTAGCGTTGCTTACCAGCTCCATTACTTCGATTGTAGATGTGATTTCTTACGTGCTGATTGCGTTTGTTTCGGTGTCGCTGATTGTTTCCAGCATTATGATTGGAATTATCACGCACATTTCTGTATTGGAGCGTATAAAGGAAATCGGTATTTTACGGGCAATAGGTGCATCGAAACGGAATATTTCACAGGTATTCAATGCAGAAACAGTGATTGTGGGACTGCTGGCAGGAATTTTGGGTGTAGGTGTTTCCGTTCTGCTGACCATCCCGATTACTTCGGTTATCCAGAACTTATTGGGCGCTTCGGAGATTTCTGCTTCCCTCCCGGTTACGGCGGCGCTGCTCTTAATCCTGTTAAGCGTGGCGATTACAGTCATTGCAGGATGGATTCCTTCCAGAAGGGCGGCGAAGAAAGACCCGGTAGCGGCATTGCGTACAGAGTGACAACGAGGAGGTTTTTATGCTTAAAATATTAAAATACATGAACCGACGTGACTGGCTGTTTGTCTTATGCTCCCTTGTCTTTATCGTCTGCGGGGTAGGGCTGGATTTGCGGCTGCCGGATTACATGAGGGAGATTACCACTTTGGTACAGACACCCGGCAGTGAGATGGGCGAGGTTTTGTCTGCAGGAGGTTCCATGCTGCTGTGTGCGTTGGGGAGCCTTGTGACGGCTTTTATTGTAGGGTTCTTTGTGGCGCAGATTGCGGCGGGGCTTGCCATGCGTCTGCGGGAGGCAGTTTATAATAAGACGATGGATTTTTCAATGGAGGAAATCGGGAAATTTTCCACGGCCAGTCTGATTACACGTACTACCAATGATATTCAGCAGATTCAGATGTTTGTGGCATTAGGGCTGCAGGCAATGATGAAAGCGCCGATTCTGGCGGTATGGGCAATCTTGAAAATAGCCGGGAAAAGCTGGCAGTGGACGGCTATCACGGGAGGTGCAGTTGCAATCCTTACGGTCATGCTTGGCACGGTGATCGCCCTGGTGCTTCCTAAATTTAAGAATATGCAGAAACTTACGGATAACCTGAACCGTGTGGCAAGGGAAAATCTCACAGGTATCCGTGTGGTGCGGGCCTATAATGCGGAGGGGTATCAGGAAAAAAAATTTGAGGGTGCAAACGAAGAACTGACAAGGACGAACCTGTTTACCAGCAGAACCATGTCCGTGTTGTTCCCAGGCATGACATTGATTATGTCCGGCCTGACGCTGGCTATTTATTGGGTGGGCGTATATATTATCAATGAGGCGGCGGTTACAGACCGGCTCGGCATCTTCTCGGATATGGTGGTATTTTCCTCCTATGCCATGCAGATCATTATGGCATTTATGATGCTTGTTATGACCTTTATCGTGTTGCCGAGGGCTGTTGTGTCGGCGAAACGTATCAATGAAGTGCTTAATACGGAGATCAAAATAAAGGATGGTAAAATCAGCGGTTCCGAGTTATTCGAACAGGGGGAAATTGAATTTAGGCACGTATCATTCCGCTACCCGGATGCAGAGGAAGCTATTCTCACAGACATCAATTTTACCGTCCATCGGGGAGAGACGGTGGCATTCATAGGTTCTTCCGGAAGCGGGAAAAGTACCCTGATTAACCTGGTTCCCCGTTTTTATGATGTGACCGAAGGGGAAATCTGTATTGACGGGATTAACATTAAAGAATATACCCAGGAGGCCCTTCACAGGAAATTGGGATATGTCTCACAGCGGGCCGTTATGTTCAGGGGAAGTGTGCTGTCAAATGTGACGTATGGAGAAAATGGGCGTCAGAGTGTGGATGAAGAATTGCTTTGGAAATCCATAGAAATTGCACAGGCAGATGATTTTGTCCAAGGTATGGAAAATGGTTATCACACGGCGGTTGCACAGGGCGGAACAAATCTGTCCGGCGGGCAGAAACAGCGGCTTGCCATAGCAAGAGCCATTTACTGCAGGCCGGAAATCTACATTTTTGATGATTCTTTTTCTGCGCTGGATTATAAGACAGACCGGGTTCTTCGGAAAATGCTGAAACAGGAAACCGGAACGGCTACGACTTTGATTGTGGCACAGCGTATCGGTACGATAATGGATGCTGACAAGATTATTGTGTTGGATGAAGGAAAGATTGTGGGGATTGGCAGGCATAAGGAACTTTTGAAAAGTTGCCCTGTCTACCGTGAAATTGCAGAGTCACAGCTATCAAAGGAGGAATTGGAAAGTGCCTGAACAGAAAAATGAGATGCCAAAAACCAATGGTTCCGGACGCAGTTTTGGTCCGGGAAACAGAAAAATGGGTGGCGGGGAAAAGGCAAAGGATTTCAGCGGTTCCCTGAAAAAATTGTTTGCCTATTGCGGCAGATACCTTCCTGCGATAGTTTTTGCTATGGTGCTTGCGGTTACTGGCTCCATACTGAATCTGATCGGTCCGGGGAAAGTGGCAGATATGACAAACCTGATGACAGAAGGGCTGATGACAGGGATTGATGTGGAGGCGGTAGTGGAGATTGCCGTTCTGCTTGCGGCGTTGTACGGTCTGGGCTGGTTGTTCAGTCTGATCCAGGGTATGGTGATGGCAACTATAACGCAGAAAGTTTCAAAATCTTTGCGGACAGAAATTTCACAGAAGATGAACCGCCTGCCGTTAAAATATTTTGACGGGACCAGTACGGGAAATATCCTGTCCCGTGTGACAAATGATGTGGACACCATCGGGCAGACACTGAACCAGAGTATTGGGACACTGGTGACGGCTTCGGCTATGTTTGTCGGCTCTTTGGTTATGATGTTTTATACCAACTGGATTATGGCGGTTTCTGCTATCTTAGCTGCCTTTTCAGGATTTGGTCTGATGATGCTTATCATTTCCCGGTCGCAGAAATATTTTAAGCAGCAGCAACAGGAGCTTGGTACGCTGAATGGGCATATAGAGGAAACCTATTCCGGCCATAATGTGGTGAAGGCATATAACGGTGAGAAAGCGGCAAAAAAAGAATTTCACGAAATGAACCAGCGGTTATATAACTCCGCATGGAAAAGCCAGTTTATGTCCGGGCTGATGCAGCCGCTCATTGCTTTTGTGGGAAACCTTGGGTATGTGGTGCTCTGTGTGGTCGGTGCGGTTCTGACATTGAACGGCACGATTTCATTCAGCGTGATTGTGGCGTTTATGCTGTATGTCCGTCTCTTTACGCAGCCTCTTTCACAGCTTGCACAGGCAGCCACCAGTTTACAGTCTGCGGCGGCAGCCAGTGAGCGTGTGTTTGAATTTTTAGGGGAAGAAGAACTGGCGGATGAAAGCGGGAAATCCGTTCATTTGGCAGAGGTGGATGGGAATGTGGAATTTGAACATATCCGTTTTGGGTATAACGAAAATAAAACCATTATCCATGACTTTTCAGCTTCCGTAAAAGCCGGACAGAAAATTGCCATTGTAGGGCCTACCGGGGCGGGAAAGACCACGATGGTAAATCTCCTGATGCGGTTTTATGAGGCACAGGGCGGGGAAATTAGGATTGACGGCACGCCGATTCAGTCACTTACCCGTGAAAATGTCCACAACCTGTTCTGTATGGTTTTACAGGACACATGGCTATTCGAGGGGACAATCCGGGAGAATATTGTCTATTCCAAAGAGGGCGTTACGGATGAACAAATGATAGCAGCGTGCAGAGCGGTGGGATTACACCATTTTATCAAAACGCTTCCCAAAGGGTATGATACCGTATTGAATGATAATGCCAGCCTGTCCGCAGGGCAGCGGCAGCTTGTCACGATTGCGAGGGCCATGATAGAAAATGCGCCCATGCTGATTCTGGATGAGGCCACAAGCTCCGTGGACACCCGGACGGAAATTTTGATCCAGAACGCAATGGATAAGCTGATGGCAGGACGCACCTCCTTTGTGATTGCACACCGTCTGTCCACGATTAAAAATGCAGATTTGATTCTGGTTATGAAGGACGGGGATATTGTGGAAAGTGGGAATCATTCAGAATTGTTGGCGAAGGGAGGTTTTTATGCAGAACTTTACAACAGCCAGTTTGAAAGGGCATCGTGATATAGAGGAACAGATTTTACGATTGCAGAATTATATTAATGGCAGCCGTTACACGGTTGCCATAACCGGTGCAGGGATTTCCATGGCAGCGGGGATTATGGATTTTGCACATATGAATTTTCCTTTAGTCCTGCAGATGAGTTCTTCGGCGGTGCTGAAAAGTGCGCCGAATCATTATTACAATACGGCAAGGAAAGCCTTTTTGGATGCAATGTTTGAGAACGGGCCGAGTGTTGCCCACAAGAAACTGGCAGCCCTTATTTTTTATATATTCACTTTACAAACCGCTATGCCATAGCTCGTTTCCTTCTTCTGCATAAACTCGGTTGGAATCTTATGCATATACTGCTTATTCAGCGCAGAGCTGCCAAGGTAGGCTTCTATATTGCTGACGGGCAGGACACACCAATCGCTGTCATAAGGCTTGTTTGCGATATAGTATTCCGCTATGGTGGTCAGTACGTTCAGCGGAACGCCGAAGGGTTGGATGCTTTCGATGTATGCCATCTGCTCGTATGTGAGCTTTACCGCCTCGCGTCGCAGAGCACCAAGCTCCAAAGCATCGGCAATGGCGGCATCGAAGGACAAAGCCCACTCCGCGCGAGTCGTTCCCGTGAAGATCGGCACTTGGTACTGCTTGACCTTGTTGCTCCATTCGTCCTCCCATTGCTTGGTTCGTTCCGCAAGACAATGGATGTGCTTGTTGACCTTGGTTCTGTTTGCAGATATAAAATCCGCGATGGCGTGAATGTGGCGATAATACCACCCTGCGCCGTCCTCATTCACAAGCTCGGGAAACTCCTCGTGATATTCGGGAAAGCTGACCTTGAATTGCCATTCCGCATTTGGAGTGGCATTTTTCTTTTTGTCGGGCATACTGCACCACGCACAGAGAGCGCGTCGGGCGTACTCGATACGTTCACGCGGATCTCCGTCCTTCAAAGATCCATCGGCATTGTGAAACAGATACCCACGGGCGAGTATGGTGAAAATACGGGCAAAGCCCTTGAAATCCTTGATCATTTCGGTGGTGAATCTGCCGAGGAAGGTGGTGTCCTTGCCGTTTGATACGGTATAGGTCGGCTGACCGATATAGGCTTTATATTCATTCCATTCGTTGGTCACTTTCGGTCAACCTCCTTTTTCAAAGCAAATTTTTCAACGGATTCCCAAAGCACATCCCAAAGGAAGGAACGTTTATTGAGTGCCACAACGTATTTGACCGCCGTGGCAGGTTTGCAGATGCCCTTGACAAGCTCCAAGCACTTCTTGGCAACCGCCTCACGGTAGTTTGTGCCGGATAACTTATCCGTATAGGCTTTAAGCAGAGCCGTCATTTCGGGAGAATCGCCCTCATAATGCAGCCTTGCGCGGTTCTGCTGAATGTTATCGTTGTCGGTATCCATGATCAGATCTCCGAGCAAACGGTAACCGCCGCAACGGAAATCCGAGAACAGATCGTAATACTCGGTAAATTCCTCCTCGGGCAGATACTTGCAGAGGAACAACGTTCTCTGATCCTCGGTCATAAAGTGCCACTTCTCCTCGCGTATCGCACGTCGGATCTCACTCACACGGTCAGCAGGAAGATTGACAAACAGAGCGTAAAGCTCGTCGGCATCGTAGGTATTTTCCTCGTCACGCATAAACAGGACGCGGTTAATGCCTTTTTTCTTTGCCTTGGCGTTCGGGAGGTGCTGACTTGCGCGGATGCGCTTCAGACAGCTCTCATACGTTCCCACAAGTGCCTTGATACGTTCAAGAATATCGGGATCAAGTTTTTTCTCCCACCCCTGCTCGGTAGCAAAGGTGAAAAGCTCGGATGCTTTTGCGGGCTTGCGCTTTGCCTTGGGAGTGTTCTTTTTGAGCATCTGCGCGTAATACGGCAGCTTCTCCAAATTGGAGCTGACACCCTGCCAATCGGTCGAGCCGAAATATTCCTTGAATTGCTCGTCAAAGGTAGGCTCATACCACGGACGGCGCTCCTCGGAGCTTTCAAGAATGGTCTTGTATTTTAGGAAACTGCTACGCTTGACCTTCTTGCCGCCAAGATAAGCGGACAGATCGGGTTTGATACCGCTTTTTGCGGAGTCGATCTCAAGTCCCGTAAGGATGGCAAGCGTTTCTGTCTCTTGTCTGCATTTCTCCTTGGTCTCGGAGTCGATATTCTCATCGTAAGCGATGATACTGCGGTCAAGTGCCGCGTTGGATATCTGACCGACGCGGGAAGAAAAGGTGTTGCGGATCGCCTCAAAGCGAGCGTACCAATCGTGCGCGTTATGTATCAGCGGATCAGCAGAGGGTATCTGCAAAAGCGGAAGCGCCATTTGATTGCTGATGGCATAGTCTGCACCTGCATAGTTTTGCATCACGCAATCGTTCAGTATCGGCTCGGCTATGGTCTTTATCATATCGCCGTCGTAGTCCGCACCGCCAAGGCGTTCGGCAATGAGCGCTGTGGGAGATACCATTACTACGTCGGTCAAGTGAGAAAGGTATATGTCACGTAAGCTGTGTTCCGCTTCTTCTGCAGCTTCTGCCAACACCTCCTCGTTCCGCGCAATATGCGGATTGCGGAGCAAGGTGTATCTTTCTTGGGTATCGTATGCGGCGCCCGGCGCGTAGATCTCCGAATCTTTGAGAACGCTATTCAGAAGTGACATCTGTAAGCGGTATGCTTTCTCACTTACACTTGCATAAGGCTGAATGAGATAATACAGAAAGGAAATAAGGTCAGCCGAGAGGAAACGGTTATCTCCGGCAATCAAAAGCTTGCCGACGGCATAGTTTTTCAGAACCTTTTCCGCAAGAGCATCAAGCTCGTTCTCATAGTAGGATTCGTTTATGAATAAAGGGTTGATATAAAGCAGGTCTGCGAGCTTGCTTTCCTTTTTCTTTTTGGTGGCAAACCAATAATCCTCATGCTCACGGAACATCTCACGGCGATAGTCCTCGTTTGCGATCAGATCATAGTACCTCTGCTCGGTTGCCTTTGTCAGCCAATTACGTTCTTCCTCCTCGGGGCTATGCTCCCAACCGAGAGGCAGATCATCGGGACGGAACAGCTCGGCTTTCATAGAAACGGTGTTAAGGAACTGATAGTTCAGCTCGGTCACTTCTTCGGGTTCAGCCTTGCTGATACCCGTCACGTAGAGCGCGTGACGGTACATTTCACACACGCGGATATATTTGAACCAATGGTAACCGCTTTCCTCAAGCCATCCAAAGCCCTTCAGTTGGCTCTTGGTCAATATCAGATTGATCTCGCTGACAGGATGGGGATTACCCCAAATGTCCTTGATCATCGTGATGCCAACGCTTGTGAGCAGCCTGCGGAAGTCCACTTCGTGAACCATACCCTTGATATAGGGCATACGAATTTGGAAGGAGTGATGCTCGTGGTGCTTGGAAAGGGTTTTGTCTATCTGCTCCGAAAACTCTTTGGAGATAAGTCCTTCACCGTCAAAGAGCGTGACCTTGATATCGGTCTTGGCTTCGACACGCTCGTATTTGCGGACGTTGCCTTCGCCCGTGGCATCCTCCACGGTGATAACGTTCACCCCTCTGACAACTTCCTTGGGGTTATCAATAACAACGATACTGTGGTTGCGCCAAAGGTTCGGTGCTTCAATTCTCGTTCCGCTTGAAAACATCAGACCGTTGTAAGCATAGAGCTTGGAGAGCTGACAATCTCCGATCTTCATATCAAGAGTCATACGTGAATGAACCTTGCCGTATACGTCCGCGCGGATAAAGGCAAGGCGAGCGTTACGGCTCATACTTGCCGAGCGTTCAAAGGCGAAATACTGTGCCTCACCGTTGCCGAAGTCAAGGAAGATACCTTCGGGGCGGAACATACTCTCCGCCTTCTTCTGCCTTGTGGCAATCCTCGGGTTGCTGTCGCTTCGGTCAAAGATGCCCTTGAAGTCAACGTAGAAGATGACGTCGGAAAGGTCATCAAGCACGGTATCAAGAGCCGAGTGCTTGTAATCATCACCCTTGACAGCGCACATGGCTTGGAAGAAGATCGCGTTGTCCTCTTGGTAGGTCTCGCCTTGCCTTACAATGGTACTCTCTGTCTCTCGCTTGTTCAGATGGTAATGATAGCGGTCGGGATCTGCGTTATATCCTTTGGCGTAGGCGATCAATGCCTGCGCGGATATGGTATGTATTTTATAACGGATATGGGACATTGTTTCGCCTCCTGTTCGTAATCGTTACTAACATTATACCATATTTTTGTGAATTTTTCAATAGGTGCAGTAAAATGAATACTGCTCCCATAATCCTGCCTGATGTACGCCCTTTTCGGCGTTTCACGGGTGGGTGGTACGTTTACCCTCGGAAGGTTTTTTCGAGCCTTAAAAGCCAAAGAAAGCCCTTATATAACGGGCAAAATACACCCTATATACGCCCCTAAATGTCTACACCGAGGGGTGAAAAGATAGTGAGTGGTAATATGAATACTACTCCCATAATCTTAAAATCGGCAACCGCAGACAAGCCCTCCGAAGCAAATCGGGGAGCTTTTTCTGTTTGCAAATAAATTTACGCCATAAGGCAGAAAGGAGATTCCAATGAGTGAATCTACGAACAAAACCCCGTCCGCGTTGTCGGACACACAAGACGTCTATTCATCGCCTTATGAAGAGGTGAACGGATGTCTTTGTAAGGTGCATATCACGAAGCAAGGTAATTTCTACGTAAGACTTTGTAATTTCGCACCCAAGATCGTCAGCGAGTTGACCATTGATGATGGCACGGAGCTGACACGCAAATACCGCATCGGAGGTGTGGACGAATACGGTCGTCCGCTTCTCGAATTCGAGATCGATGCCACCGAGCTTGAAAAGATGGATTGGCTTCACAACCATCTCGATGCCTCCCTCGATCTTGAGATCATCCCGCAGGTGGAAAAGCACGTGCGCCACGCGATGAAAAGCACGGCAAGGTTTGCCACCAAGAAATCCATCTTCACCTTTACAGGGTGGAAGCAGGTGGATGGCAAGTGGGAATATCTGATGCCCGGCGTCGGAGCTTACGACGTTCAGCTTCAAGGAAAGCAGAAGCGTTACTTCCTTGATGCCGACGTCAAGGATTTCGATTACGCCGAGCTTGCAGGGTTCTTCCGTCTTGACCTTATCCCGATGGAGATCACCTATCCTTGCCTCGCGCTTGTGTTCCTCTCTCCGCTGAATGAATTTCTCCGTCAGATCGGACACGAGCCGAAATTCATTCTCACCCTGCTCGGAAGAACGGGCAGTATGAAAAGCACGGTCGCCGCGCTGATGACATCCTTCTTCGGCAGCTTCTCCGCAACCGACCTTCCGATGAGCTTCCGTGATACCGCCAACAGCATCACACACAGTGCCTTCTCGCTCAAGGATGTTCTGACCTGCGTGGATGACTACCACCCCACAGGCAGAAAGGAAAGCGAGAGTATGAAAGCCATTATGCAGACGGTGGCAAGAGGTTACGGTGACAGAGCCGCCCGCAATCGTCTGACTCCCGAGATCACCTTGCGTGAGGCTCGTCCTCCGCAAGGCAACGTTATCGTGACGGCAGAGTTCGCTCCCGACATTGGAGAGAGTGGAACGGCTCGTCTTTTCTGCATTGAGATGAAGCCCGGTCAGATCGATCTCCCTCACCTCACAGAGCTTCAAGAGAGAGCCGCCAAAGGTCAGCTCACGCATATGATGTACGCCTACACCGAGTGGCTGAAGGAAACCTATCTGTGTGACGATGACCGATACGCGAGATTCCTTGAAATGCTTGCAGAGGAATATCAGAACGAGCGAGCTTGTTGGAGAGCGACCCTGCGAGAGAACAAGGTCAAGTTCCACGACCGTATCCCCGACACCTTGGCTTGCCTTCAGCTCGGATTTAATTATGTGATGGGCTTCATGCTCCATTCGGGTGTGCTGATGCAGAAGGATATTGATGAGATCGCCCCGCGCTTCAGCTCGATCATGCTCGCTCACGCAGCCAACCAATCCAAGGCAGTTGAACAGGACAGGCCTACCCACATCTTTATCCGCAAGCTCTTGGCGATGCTGGATTGCGGACAAGTCTGTGTTGTCCCTGCAAGTGATTGTGACGGACTCCTTCCTTCAGGCTGTCTCGGATATGAGGACGAGGAACATTATTACCTTTTCTTTGAGTCAACACAGAGAGCCGTCAAGAAATTCTGTGATGACCAAGGAGAAGGCTTTTCTATCTCCACCAAGGCGCTTGGCAAGGCTCTTGCTGATGAGGGCTTCATCAATACCGACACGGGCGAGAACACGCGCACGATGAGGTTCGGGAGCAAGACCAAGCGCGTCCTTCTTCTGCGGAAGGATATGGTGGAAAAAATTATGGGTATATGATGGAAATGGCGTTATGGCGTAACAGATGGTATGAGCTTGGCGAGGGAGCTTGTATCGGATGTTACGCCTTTTTCATTATACCCCTGTCTGTATTTTTTAAGAAAGGAGATGCACGGATATAAAGAAAAAAGTAGACGAGTGGCAGTTCTTCCGAAAGCCTTCGGGACACGTTGCCTACAACAATAAGTGCCTACACTGCAAGCGCAAGTGTAAGCAAAGCTACCGCGTGGATATTCTTCGTTGTCTGCTATTTGATAAACGATGAGTACACAGTAGAACTCCCGCTGAAGCGGGGCAAGCAGAGGGTTTGGGTTCCCACCGCCAAAGGCGGCGCATCCCCAACCCCACGCTTGTCGGGGGCGAAGCCCCCAAACCCCCACTTCAGCACAGCGCAAATATTAAAGAATGTGAGGTAAATTATTATCGAAAACACAAAAGAAAAATCTGATTCCGGTGGTCGTGTCAGAGATAAAAAGATGTCCTTTTGGGTGAGTGAAGCCGAGCAGAAAAAGATAAAAAAGCTCGTTGCAAAGACGGGTTTATCTCAAAGAGAATATCTTTTGAGCGCCGCACTTGGCAGGACGATATACCAAGTTGAGGAGCTGAAGCCAACGCTTTTTGAGTTAAAAGCCATCGGCAGAAACGTCAATCAGCTCACGATGCTCGCCCATCAAGGTCGAGTCACGACCGTAAATTTGACCGAAGCAACGAGTGCTTTGGAAAGAAATTACGCCGCAATAAACGGTCTGTATGATGCGCTCGACGGTACAGTTGCAAGCGGAAATGTTGAGCCGAGCGACGAGGTAATCGACGATGGCGACGTGTAATTATATCAAGGCGAAGAAGCAAAATCAGAGCGCGATGAGGGCGGTCATCCGTTACGTTTCGCAAGATGCAAAGACTCTTGACGAGGACGGACACCGCTATCTGTCGGGGATCAATTGCATAGGTGCTGCCGCTTATGATGAATTTATGGCAACCAAAAATCTCTACGGCAAGCGAAGCGGCGTGTACTATTATCATTACGAACAGTCCTTCGCGCCCGGAGAGATCGAGGATTATGACACCGCACACAAGATCGGTTTGCGGCTTGCCGAGGAAATGTTTCCCGGCTTTGAGGTGCTTGTCGGCACACACCTTGACGCTCACGACGATGACGGTCGGCAGAGAGTCCACAATCATTTTGTCATCAACAGCGTAAGCTACGCAAGCGGCATGAAGCTCGATTACGGCCCGTATACAATTGAAAAGATGCGCCGTATCAGCGACCGCTTATGTGAGGAACACGCGCTCTCTGTGCTTCCCGAATTCAAGCAGACCTTTGATGGGAAATCTATTTCGACAAGAGAGTACCGAGCCGCACTCAAGGGTGACAGTTGGAAGTTCAAAGCCATCTTTACAATTGAAAATGCGATGACGCGAGCGGCAAGTAAAGAGGATTTCATAGCGATTATGGAGTCCGAGGGCTATTCGGTTACGTGGACGGATAGCCGAAAATATATCACCTACACCTGCCCGAACGGTATGAAGGTGAGGGATAACAAGCTCCACGAATCAAAATTTCTAAAGGAGAATATGCAGTATGAATTTGCAATCAGACAACAAACAATCAACCCCTTCGGCTCTTTCGAAGCTGAAGCAGAACACGGCACAGGCGAT
>JAZQFQ010000107.1:0-4485 GCA_045539595.1 Eubacteriales bacterium
TGCGGCGGCAACGGCGACGGTTCGCATGGCAGAAAATTGCGCGACACCGATGTGATTATTGACTATGGCATGGTTACGCGGGGCGGGGAGCAGACCATTGTGTTTGCCGTCTGCGATCAAAATGCGATATATCTCTATTGCGATGACGATGAGCACGCGTTATTTGACACGGCCATGCTTCCGACAGAGGAACTCTATGATCGGGATATATGGAATGAGGACTGGGTGCTTGGCTCCATGGATTTCCGTGATGTTACCGGTGACAACAACGGTGATCTGCAGGCAACCCTCTATCATTTGAATATGAGCGAATCGAATATTTCGTGGCATTGGGAGGAAGACGGGGGGTATGTTTATCAGCCGGATGGCTCCACGTTCTACCAATCTATTGTGGTCAGATATCCCGATGAGGAGCCGGAGGAACCGGAAACGTCGGAGGAATCGGAATATGATTTCAGTAAGTACGAGGGGCTCTGGAAGGGCGGTGCAGATGCGGGCAGCAAATATGATCGCGAGGAAGTATACCTGGAGTTTGACGCCTATGGCTGCTGGACGCTCTATGCCGGTGGAGATTCGATAGACGTTGGTTCCCTGTGGTATGAACCGGACTGGGACGCCACCTATGTCTACTGCTACCAGGGCGGCGCCATCGGCAGCTCCATCAACGGCAGACAAATCGAGCTGGAGAGTGACCAGCTCTCCATCTCCGACTGCGGCATCTTCAGCCGCGAGGAGCCCCGGACGTACCATTTGGCTGCTTCGGCGCTCCAGGGCACCTGGTACCTGGACAACGACCGTTCGGCGGAACGTTACATCGTCATCGACAGCGCTGGCAGCTGGAGCCTCTGCCAGCGTACACCCGGCAGCGCAGAGGCTGCGGAAATAGACCATGGCACATTCTTCTTCGAAACAGATGGGCCCAATATCTTCTGTGCGGATTCTTCCGTGCGTGAAATGAGCCTTCGGGTGTTTTACTTTGCGGAAGACGGGGAGGATGGCGTCATCGTCTGGGGCGAGGAGGACACATATTACCGGATGGAGCGGTAAAAGGAAGGAGGCAGCACGAACGCAGTGTGGAACAAGAATCTTGCGCTTCTGCTGGCGTCGGTTCTCTGCCTGAACCTGGCGGCCTGCGGCTTTAACGGCGGCATCACCGGTACCGATTAGCGCACATGGGGCATTGTGGCCGACGGCGGCACCATCACCCGCGGCGGTGAGGGCACCGACATCCTGGTATGTGTCCACAAAGCAGACGCCACGTTTTATTACGACGAGGAGGTCCAGACCCTGTTCGCCTATGTGGACTATCCGATCACCCTTGCGGACAACGCGTGGGGGATGTATCAGGGCATAGACTTCTCTGATTTGAACGGCGACGGCAACAGCGACGTGACCATTCTTTCTCCACAGAGACTGAATTCTATGTGGCGGATTGGTATATGGTTTTCACCAAGAGCTATATGGTTTACCTGCCCGAAGGATATGACGGCCTTGTTTTTGCCGCCGAGCTGGAGGGGGACAACTATGAGGACTTCATGAAGCGGAAGCAGCAGAGTGACCCTATGGCTGAGAGCTATATTATGGATGGCGACTCGGAAGAACCTTACAACTACCTGTTCTTCCGCATTTGTGACTGAGTCAACGGATAGAGAGGAAATGAAAAATGAAAAACTTTCGCAATTTTTGGGTGCTTACACTTTCCGTACTGTTCCTACTGAGCCTTTCGGCCTGCAAGCGTGCATCGCCATCCGACACGTCAAACTCATCGACGCCGGCGGAACCGGCACCGAGTGCAGCAGAGCGTACCCAGACCGATATCCTCTATGCCGTTTTCTATGCCGATGAGGTCAAAGAATACCCCATCGAATATACCGGTGCCCAAAAGACTGCCGAGGAACTGGCCCAATCACTCAGCGAGCTGACTGGGCTGGACTTTACCATCACCGCCAGCCAGACCGAGGACGGCTGGATCGTGGACTGGGCTGCGGATTCTACGCTGGTTGCAGGGCTGGACGACCGGGAGCAGAAGGAGGAGTTCTTCTTCTTTGACTATGATTCCCAGTGCTGGTTCATGATGGACAGCCTTTGGCGCACCCTGACCGAGAATCTGGACGCCGAAAATATCTATTACACCATGGATGGTGGCCAGGAGCTGGTCTTGGAGAACCTGTCTTCTTCCATCAACACATTCCCCTCGGACGTTCCCTATATGGGGTCTGGCTTCTATGCCGCCCATGACGATGTGCGAGGCGATGAGGGATCCACCGAGGACGGAGAGGCTTCCTACAATACTTACTATGATGAATCCACCGGCCTGCTGCTGACGTATCCCGATGTGTTTTCCTCGGAAGGCACCTTGGATGAAAACGGGAAAATGAATTTCTATACCCTGTGGGATACCGGGATGCTCTTCTGGATCGAGTCCAACGAATCGGGGTGGACCACTGACGCATTCTTGGAGACCTTTGATGCCCGTGCGAGGATGGAGTTGCAAGGAAATGTGGTCATCGCCTACGGCGAGGGGACAGACGCCTACGGCAATGTCGTTCCGATGGCATGGTATTGCGTCGTCGACCCCGGCTTTATCGCCAATGTGGAGGTGCATTGCACCGATTCGGACGAGGCGGACTATTGGTATGAGGAATTCCAGAATGACGCATTCTGGATCGAAAACGCCCGGGGAATCTATGGGGAAGGTTAAGGCGCGGAAGCAGCGGCTTTATGGACGAAAAGAATTACAGAAAAGGAGAAAAATATATGAAACAAAATAGACCTGACGAGACCGGTTTTGAAAAGATGAGCGATGAGGAGCTGTCCCGAAAGGTGAAACACTATGAGAACATTGAGCGCATCGGGGGAAAGCTGATCATTGTCATGATCATCGCATTATTTCTCGCGGCGTTCCTGCAGGACAATATTCTGATCGATCTCGGTTTGATCGCGTTCATCGTCCTGCTCTCGTTCCTGCTCCCGATGCGGGCGGAAGGAAAGAAAAATGCCCTTCTGACACAGCAACTCGGCAGTTTCTTTTACGGGGAACTGGCGCGTATGTTCGGCCCCGCGCCGGAAAAGCCGGAGATGCCCATTGACGAAGCGTTCCTGAGGCGTATCGATCCGGTGCGTAGTCCCTGGGAGGATTGCGAGATCTCGAATTTCTACGAGGGTGCCCGCAATGGCATGCGGTTCTCTGCCGCCAACGTGACCTTGAGCCGCAGAGTGGAGTCGGATCACCCGGATGATGATTTTACCTATCCCCGTGCCGCATTTTATGGCATTGTGCTGCGATGCAAGGATATCTGCGGGCCCGTTGCCGATCTTGACCTACGGGACCGGTCCGAGTTTGAGTTTGCCACGTGGTTGAACGGCACTCCCAAGCATACCGAGTATCCAACGCGAAAGGGTGGCGGTCTCGACGATCCCGTCGCCTTCACTAATTACTATTCCGCCCGCACTGCAGACGGTACGGAGGCGGATGACGCGGTGACACCGCAGATTCGCGAGCTGATCGGCATGCTGGAGGCCTTCGCTGCCAACAGCAGGGTAGCCGCCCTCAGTCTGCACAACGGTGAACTAACGCTGGCGCTTCACACAAGCTATAAATTTGCGTACATTCCCCCAAAACAGGATCTTAAGAATATCGATGGGATACGCATGAGCTACACGGCTACGCTTACCACCATGGCAGCACTTCTCGACCTCATTCGGGGATCCTTCGCAAAAATATGACCCTTTTCGCAGGTTGAATCAAGAAAAAGAGAAAGGTGGAATCGGCTATGAAACCGGTAATTGTTTTTTTGATTGCAGTTCTGGCCATCGTGTTCTGGTGCATCAGAACGGTCAATGACTTCAAGAAAAAAGAGATCCGTGTGCAGGAGGGCCTCTCCGGCATCGAGGTTGCGCTGACCAAGCGCTATGATATGTTGACCAAAATGCTGGACACCGCCAAGGGCTATATGGGTCATGAAAGTGAGCTGTTCACAAAGGTCATCGAGCTGCGCCGCGGCATGAGCGTTGCGGAGATGAATGATGCCCAGCGGCAGATGGACGTCCTGAGCGGAAAGTTTTTTGCCGTGGCAGAGAACTATCCGGAGCTGCGCTCCAGCGATGTTTTCGTTGAGCTTCAGCGGGGCATCCGCGACGCGGAAGAGCATTTGCAGGCGGCACGGCGGTTGTATAACAGCAGCGTCACCGCCTACAACACGGCCATTGCCATGTTCCCGGCCAAGCTGCTGGCAGGCCCGCGTCAGCCGAAGGAATTCTTCGCTGCAGACACAGGCAAGCGTGAAGATGTCAAAATGTCATTCTGAGAAAGGAAGCGATCATGATGGAAGAAAAGCAGATCACGACGAATGAGCAGTTGGAGGCCGAGCTCCAATCCTTGCGCAGCAAGGCAACGGTTGCTAAGATTCTGACTTACGGTTCCGGCGCGGCGGCGATCCTTTGCTTTATCACGGGATTGATCCCTGTGGCAATTGTCTTTATTGT
>JAZQFQ010000108.1:0-14397 GCA_045539595.1 Eubacteriales bacterium
CCTGCATAGCAGGTGATTGTCTTTCATAGACAATGCAAAAAATCCCGCACTCGCGTGCAGGATTTTTTAGGGTGGCAAAAAAGATGCCAGTCATTTTTAATTGCTTTTATGCGAACGGATTGCACAAAAACACAACCGAAGCAATCCCGAAAACGACGCCAACCCATTGTTTTTTCGAAAGCTTTTCCTTGAACAGCAGCACCGCCGCAAGCGTGGCGAGCACAAGACCGCCTCCGTTGACGATCGGGAAAAAGACCGCACTGTCCATAACTCCCGAAAGATAGAGATTAAACTTGTTATTGACAGCTCCGCAAGCTCCGCTTGCAAGCATGATCCCCAAAAGGAGCCAAAACGGCTTTTTGCTCTTGTTTCCCTTCTCTTTTGCATCTGCCAATCGACATTCGCGCCGTTTCAGCAAAGAGGCGAAGATCGAGCAAAAAATGGCAGATGAGATAAAAGCGATAATAAGAAAGGCATTCAGCTCACTGCGGTATTCGGAGCTTTGGTGCACCTTCTGCATAATTCCGATCGCTCCTGTTGCGGCAAAGGCGATCAGACATAGAAACAGCCATTTTGAATTGGCCTTTTTTTCATCACCGTCGCTCTTTGCGGCAAGCACAAAGCTTGCCAGCATCAAAGCGATTCCCAAGATATGTGCCCAGCTTAAGCTCTCGTTAAAGAACATTGCACCCGACAGCGCGGATATCAGTGTTGAAAAAGAGATAATAACCGAGGTGTAAGACATCGGGCCGACTTGCAGAGCGGCTATGTTCGTGATCCCTTGCAGGGCGGTAACGGCACCAAAAAACACGCCAAACACAATCGTAAATACGGATGATGTACCAAAGCCTCCCCAGCATAGCAACATCACAGCGGCACTCAGGCAGCTGACGGCGTTGAAAACAAAGCCTCCCGCAAGTGTTGTGGTTTTATCGATGTAGTATTTTTTAGCAATACTGCCGCCGAGAGCCGCGGCAAGCGATACGATGAGTGTAAGCGTTGTATTCATATCTTCTTCACCCACAAAAGCTTGGCGGTACGCGGCGCAGCAAAGCGAAGTTCCATGCAGCCGCCCGTAATTGTTTCCTTACGGCTATCTTCATCGGTGATGGCATATCTGTCTCCGTCACCGGCAAACGGCAGGGATACACTGAGCAGATCCGTATCGCACGCTTCCTGCCGGAAGGCCAATAGGATACCCTCTTCTTTTTCCGGATCGTAGTAACAGAAGGCTGTAAAATCGGTGGTGTCCTTTCCGTTGTGCCACGGAGTCAGGGTGTAAAACTCTTTAAGCAGATACGGGGCTACCCTTTTCCATTCCTGAAGTCCGAAGCGAAGCATATCAAAATTTTGCTTTTCGTCATATACAAACTGCGAGTCCACGTTCAGCGCGGGAAGATAGGACGCACGCCAAACGTACGGATCGCTGACACCCGTGGGGGCAAGTTCTGACAGTTTTTCCTTGGTATTTGCACCGCAGAAAGGAATCCATTTGTTGAAGGCCGTAGTCATCGAAAGGCGCAGTGCCGTGCTTGTTCTGTCACTGTCACTCCGAAGAAGCGGAACGCCGCGGCGCATGGATTCAAGATCGTTTCTTCCTCCGCCCCCCGCACAGGAATCCACAAAGCCACCGCCGCCGTACGAAAGCGTGCAAGCGATAATATCATCCCACATTTTATAGTGACCGATGATAAACTTGGACTCTGTGATGCCGCATCGCCTCTCCCCCTCCAGGGTATCAAGATGCTTCCACAGCTTTGAGGCGTTACAGTTATTATCCTCCCGATACATCTCCACCTTGTTTTCACGGAGCATCTTGCATATCCGTTCTGTCGTCCACTCAAGACACTGGGGATCTCCGATATTGTTGGAAATCGTTCTTTCTCCCTCTACACGAATGGCCCAATCCATGTTGTAACCGTAGTTCTTTGCAAGATTTTCGGGATCCGTTACACGCTCGGGCTCAAACCAAACAAGGGTTTTCATACCGTGCTCGCGCGCAAAATCCGTGGACTCGAGGAAGGTTTTTCCGGGCCATTTGCGGGGATCCAGCTCCCAGGTGCCGACCGTATCCCACCAGTCGTGTCCCCTCACATAAGACTCGGCACTTGTACCGTCCGGGCAGACATACCATCCTGCGTCAAACCATCGGTAATCCACTTTCGCGTTTTCCGCAATCATCTTTTCAAGGGAAGGTCTCCATGTGGTATGGCACTCGGATATGCTTCCGTCTGAATTCGGCAGGCCCGTATCATTCGCAAGACAGCAGGTGGAGAAAGGCTCAAGAGAACGGCCGCTCGCATCTGCCTTCGGCATATTATGTCGGACAAACCAATCCCGCCAGAAATTCGCAGCGTAATGCTCATCTCGTACCGTATAAGGAGCAAGTACAAAAAGCGCGGTTCGTATTTTTTCGCCGGGCTTCAGATAGGTTTTTAACCCGTTGACCGAGGATGCGGTATAGGTCGTCATGGCACCGCACGAGGAAAAGGAGGCCTTCCATGTTCCCGCCCAACCGATGGCGAGCATCGCGCCGCCGTCGCCGTATTCCAAATTGAAGTACGGGAAATTGACGTGCGTCGCCCGTCCAGAGTCCGAGGAAAACTCTACCGTATCCTTTTGCAGATCGATGCTGTACGGACTGTATTGATTGCCGTGATCGCCTAAAATTCCCCTCAAAACGGGATGCTCACCCACAAAAGACATCTCTGTTTTTAAATCCTCTATCACGCCGCTGTTCTTATCCGAGGTATTCTCAAACCATACCGTCCACTCGGTGACGCCATGGGAGAAATAATGCGTAAGGATCAGCGTGACCGCAAGCGTCTGTAAAAACGAAAACGTAAAAGTTTGCGTTTCTTTTTCACCCGATCGCAGGACGTCTTTGCTTACCGGCGTAAAATACTCCGAGGAAAAGCCCTTATATTCTTCTCCGTCATAAACAAACGAAAACGGTATATCACAGAGATTGGCAGACAAGGCACGGTACGTATCGGTTGCCTGAAGGTTTTCATAATTTCTTTTCATCTTTATTTCTCCCACACATGCAATTGGGGTTGACAATATACTCTTCATGCGCTATTATACCATTTGAATTATTATATTTATATGTTTTTTCTTTCGTTTTATATGAAATATCACTCATTTGGAGAAAATATGTACGAGCCGAAAAATCTGCCGCAATTGAATGAGATCATAAGTACTCTTTCCATGGTGCGCTTTTCTGTTGTTTGCAATAACCAATACGTAAAAATGGACGATCCCGACGCCGACCCTTTGCACATTCATAACTATCTTGAAATTTTCCTTAACGTTTCCAGCGATATATCCTTTCTTGTCAATAACAACCTATATCCCGTTCCCGAGGGAGATGCGGTACTATCACGCCCGGGCGATATACATATGGGAATCTTTCACAAAGCTGCTGTACAGGAGCACATATGCATCTGGATCGATACAGATTTTACCTCTCCCCTGTTTTCTTTTTTGCGCAAAGAGGATTTCTGTCCTTTATTCTCCTTTGACGTGCAGACAAAGAAGCAATTACAATCTCTTGCCTTCTCGCTGTTGGATATATGCGAAAAGGAAGGCTCTGAATTGGAAAAAGCATCGTATCTGCTCCGGATTTTAACAATATTTGAAACGAAAACGCCCCATTATACCAGACAAGCGGAGATTCCCGAAATGCTTCAAAAAATATTGGATAATATTCACGAGAATTTTTCCGAGATACGCAGTGTCAACGATATTTTGATATCTCACTTTGTAAGCTCCGCCACACTGACACGCTGGTTCCGAAAATATCTCCATTCATCTCCCAGAGAATACCTCGAATCGGTAAAGCTTGCTAATGCGGCGGTTCTGTTGTCAAACGGTCACTCGGTTACAGACGCGTGTATGCGCTCCGGATTCTCCGATTGCTCGCATTTTATCGTCCTTTTCAAAAAGAAATTCGGAGAAACGCCTTTGAAATATAAGAAAAAAGTGAAAGCAAGCCAGAATGTTTAAACACAACCAGATGGTGATATTTTTCAATAACAAAAAAGAAGACATTTGCGATGAAAAAACACAAATATCTCCCCCAAAAAGGCATGGGAAAGGTTCCTTGCTGCAGTTTTTGCCACAGCGAAAAGTTACCTTTTCTTTTCTCTCTTCTCTCATATCTCTTCTCTGGAAAAGTCGCGGGGGAAAGTTAGAGAAAAGTGAAGAGTGAAGAGTGAAGAGTGAAGAGTACCAAAAAGAAAAAGCCGCTTACGCGACTTTTCTTTTTGGAGGCGTCACCCGGATTTGAACCGGGGGATAAGGGTTTTGCAGACCCGTGCCTTACCACTTGGCTATGACGCCATATAAGTTGTGGGTACGAAGATTTTCGTACCCACTGTATGGAGCGGATTACGGGGCTCGAACCCGCCACCTCCACCTTGGCAAGGTGGCGCTCTACCAAATGAGCTAAATCCGCGTATGGTGCCTCCGGTCGGAATCGAACCAACGACACGGGGATTTTCAGTCCCCTGCTCTACCAACTGAGCTACAGAGGCATCCTGCAGCCGCCAGTGCGTACCGTAGGCTACTTGGCGACCCGAAGGGGACTCGAACCCCTGACCTCCGCCGTGACAGGGCGGCGTTCTAACCAACTGAACTACCGGGCCATTATGGTGGGAACAATAGGGCTCGAACCTATGACCCTCTGCTTGTAAGGCAGATGCTCTCCCAACTGAGCTATGCTCCCTTTCAGAGCGGTTTTTTCATTCACCGCATCGCTGTCTTCCCTGCGACGTGTTATAGTATACCACTCTTACTTTCGTTTGTCAACACCTTTTTTCATTTTTTTCAAAAAATTTTTGTCGACCTGTTTCAGCCCTTCAAGCACCGGGCCGCGATGTACCACCGATCCGCCTGTCCGGCGGCGGGGGTGAAATCGTAGTCGGCGTACACGCCCAGCACTTCAAATCCCGCCTGCTTCAAGGCACGGGTAAGGTGGGATCGGCTGTAGCACCGCTCCGTCTGCACGGTATCGGTGCGGGTATACCGGCCGTCGGACTGCTTCTCAAATATGGTAAGGATAAAATCGCACAGGCCGCTCTCCGCATCAAACTGATTCTGCCAGCAGCAGACCGCGTCCCCATCCTCCAGGATAAAATCGTTGTCACCGTAGGTGTGACGGAACTTATGGGGCGTATTCACATCGAACAAAAACAGCCCGTCGGGATTGAGATAATTATGGACGAGAGCGAAGCACGTCTCCAGCTCCCCGTCTTCGGTGAGATGGTTAAGGCTGTCCAGACAGCACACCACCGCATCCACCGTGCCGTACAGTTCGAAATCCGTCATGTCCTGCTCCAGCAGGAGCACGCCGTATTGCCCCGCCTCCGCCAATCGGGTGGCGGCGATGGACAGCATATCGGCGGAATTGTCCACGGCGGTCATATCGTAGCCCCGTTTGGCCAATTCGATGGTCATGGAGCCGGTACCGGCCGCCAGATCGAGAACCAATTCCGGCTTCGTTTTGGCAAAGCGGGCAAACTGGGCCTCCACAAAATCCGCCCACCGGGCGTAATCCAACTCCTGATTCATGGCATCGTAAATGGGGGCCATGGCGGTATAGGGCAATTCAGTCATAGCAAATTCCTTTTCTGTATCAATGTACGATGAGGGACACGATGTCCTCCGCCTGCGCACCGCGGATATAGGCATCCACCGGGGCGGGCAGCCCGGCCAGGGCATCCGCCACATCCTCCCGGCGCAGCGGCGCGCCGATCAGGGCGGATTCCATCTCGGCCACCGGCCGCTCTCCGAAATAATCGCCGAACAGGCGGATGGATTCGATCTTCCCGCCCACGGCGGAGAAAGCGGCATGGATCGTTCCGAAGGGGAAACGGACGGTGTTTTCCGTATCGTGCCGGGCGGATGAACCGAAATTCCACGCCCAGGTGGCGTATTTTTCCTCCCGCAGAGCGTTTATGCCATCGATTTCCTCCTCGGTGAGGGGGGACATCACCGCATCACCGGTCACGGCGGTGCGGGCCAGATGGTGTATGAAATCCTGCACGGTCATATGGGGGGGGAATCCGGGCACATCCCGCAGGTTCGTGACCCGCTCCCGGACGCTGGCGATCCCCTTGGAGCGGATTTTCTCGGGGGAAACCCGCAAGGCTTCCGTCAGGCGGGACAGATCCGCCCCAAACAGCAAGGTACCGTGATGGAGCAGCCGTTCCGTTCCGTCGGGCAGGCGATGGACGCACTGGGCGTTGCCGGATATCTTCGCGCCATTCACCACAATATCGTTCCGGCCGTCGGCTTCCGCCTGCACACCCAGGGCAGCCAGGGCACGGAGGATGGGATCGATGAAGGGGCGGAAATCGATGCCGCGGGCGGGATCGTGAGCGGTGATATAGGTGAAGTTCACGTTGCCCAGATCGTGGAACACGGCTCCGCCGCCGGTCATGCGCCGGACCACGGTGATCCCGTGGGATTCCGTATAGGGGACATTGACCTCGGCCCATGTGTTCTGGTTTTTGCCGATGATCACGGCGTTATCGTTCCGCCAGAGCATAAAGACGTCCTGCGTCCCGTGGGAGAGAAGGTATTCTTCCGCCGCCAGATTGAAGGCAGGATCGGTACGGTCGTGAATGATAACGCGCATAATTCCCTCGAATAAGATATAAGGATGGAAATATTATAACGCAGACCGGGCGGGATGTAAAGCAATTTTGGGGAATTCAAAAAAAGTGTAGGCAAATGAATTTATGTATGGTATAATATGTGTAATATGGTATTATGGAAAGAGTTTTTTCTATCCAATCTTCGGCAAAACAAGCATCCCATCCAATCCAGACATGATTTGTGAGGGCTAACCATGAACAACAGCTTCATCACCCGGACCAAGGCCGATTTTGACGCCATGGCACACACCCATGACGTGCATCTGCCGTCCTGGGGACCGTATTCCGCCGATTTGGCCGGCATCGTGCACACCGCCGATCCCGCCCGAGGTGCCGGATTTCATCTCTCCGTTTTTCCGCGCTATTACCACGGAACGGCCCATCTCCCCACGGAGCAGGCAGAATCGTTTCATTTCCCCTGGTTTGCCACGGAGGATCTGTCCCTGTACACCTATCGGTTTGAGATGGAATGGAAGGATCGCGTGTACTGCGACATCTCCTACATCCGCGTGCACGAGGACGCCTATCTGATCGAGATCGAGGCTCACAACAACACCGGCTCCGCCCAGCAGTTGGGCCTGCATTATCTTTCCTCCATGCAGTTTCCCACCGCGGAGGATGGCTCCTACGCCGTATGGGCAAAACCGGTCTGCGAGGGCAATTTCTTTATCCGAGACGGTGCGGATTACAGCACCCTGTCCCTCGCCAACCCCGAGAAATACGCCCATCTGCCGCTCCTTGGGAGAAAGCAGGGGGAGATAACGGGCGAGGACATGGTGGGCGGACGGGCCCTGGGTGGTCCCTTTGCTCACACCGCGGGAGATCGGGCGGAATACGATCTGATCCGCCCCGTGGGGGAGAATCTGCAATTGACACTGCGGGCCGAAGGCCACGCCACCCTCGCCCTCTCCGGCATAGCCGAGGGGGAAATTACCCTGGACTCCGACACCTTTGCCGCCTATACGCTGCCCGTATCCGCCGATCCCGCCGTGTACAAACTGGTGATTACCTGCGTGAGCGGATGCGGTGCGGTCATTGACACCATCGCGGTATCCGATGCGCCCGTCACCTTTGCGGCGGACCCCCCCGCGTTTACACCGCAGATCCGCCGTGCCGGGGAAACTCTCACCCTTTCCTACGGAAACGGTCATGAGTACGGCATTGCGTGGCGCGGGTATGACGCCGCCATCCGGGAACTGTTGGGAAGCGATTGGGAAGCCAAAACCGGCATGCCTCACAAGGCATCTCACGAATATGTGGGCGGCAACGGACAAGCCCACTACACCGATTTGTACGTGCGGCCCCTGTTCCTTTCGCCCTACGAAACGCGGAAGATCTATTCCTTTGTGTGCCACAGCACGACGGAAAGCGCCCGTCTGCCCGATCATTTCGCCCGCTGGGCGGAGATGGATCACGCGGTCTTTGCCCAGAGGGCTTTGGATAAGATCTTCGCCAATCCCCTGCCGCCGGATGAATACGCACTGAGCCAACAGCTTCTGCGGGCGGCCACACTGACCAATATCGTCTATCCGTTCCGGGACCGGGAGGGTTTTGTGCGCCGCTTCACCGGTGCTAAACCCATGCAAGCCCCCTCTCCCGCCTCCCTGGGTATGATTTCTCTGGGACTGGTGCCCCAGTCGCCCGATCTGGCCCTGGAGGTCCTGAACAGTTTGCTTATGCCCGTAAAGGAGGACAGCGCCCCCTTCATGCACAGCGGCGATCCCACGCCTACGGCGGCCTACGCCTACAAGGCCCTGTGGGATGCCACCCACAGCCGGGCCTTTCTGGCCTCCTTCTACCCCCGTCTGCAGCAGTATTATCGATTCCTTATGGGCCGCTCCCACGCCTCTCCTTTGCGGCAGATGAAATCCGGTATTCTGAACTCCCGCGTCATCGAGTACAGCGAGGATAACGAAAACGATACGCCCGTATATGAGGAAATCCAGAAGCGGGGCCTTGCAAACCGGTGCTCCACCAACGAGCTGACTACCCACGCCATCGTATTCGCACGGATTCTGCGCCACGCGTCTGTCATCCTGGGATATCACGATGAGGCGGAGTACGATGCGGACATCGCCTCCCTGGGCAGTGCCCTGCAGGCCTACGCCTACGACCGCCGCAGCGGCTATTTCGGTGCCATCACCCACGACGAGGGAGGCAATCCGGAAGGATTTCTGCGCACAGAACGGTTTGTCAATTACAACATGGGTGTGGACGGGGCGCTGGTGCTGCTCAGCGGCATCTGCAATCCCCGACAGGAAAGCGTTCTTTCGGGCTTCATGATGGATCCGGCCCGTATGTGGACGGATTGCGGCATCGCGGAAGTGGACCGCTCCGCCCCCTACTATCGGCGGGACGGATTCCGCAACGGAACATCCCGCATCCATCATCAGTGGTTTGCCTTCTTGGGCATGCTGAACTGCGGACGGATCGGCGATGCCTTCAAGATCGCCGCAACGGCCCTGGATACATGGAAAAACGAAGTGGACACCAGTTACAACTGCTGCGATCATTTCGTTCTGGAAACGGGACGGGGCGGCGGTTGGCACTGCTCCAGCGATTCCACCGCTCCTCTTTCGCTGTGGTATCACGCCCTTTACACCCCGGGCACGGTGACGGCACCGCCGGATGTGTTTGTGACCGCATCCAATTTCGGCGACGGATACAGTTGTGCAGATCTGACCGTGGACGCGGGAAGCTCCCACCACCCGGAGACATCGCTTCTGGTATCCCTCGCCAACGACGACTACCGCATCATGGTAAACGGAAATCTGGCGGAGGGCAAGCATGCCGGATGTGCCATCGCGGTGCGCATCCCCACGGGGCGCATCTCCCACATTTCCATCTATCCCCGATAAGCCAAAACGGCTGCCTAACGGCAGCCGTTTTTCATATTATCCCCAATCCGGGCATACAATGCGGTAGGATTACAGTTTTTCCTGCATCTCCGCCAGGCACTTTCTGCACACCTTCTTGTCACGGAATACGACCACATTGTCGCCGTCGCCGCAGAACAGGCAGCAGGGCTCGTACTTCTTCAGGATGATTTTATCCTCATCCACAAAGATTTCCACTCCGTCCTTGGCGTCCAGCCCCAACTGACGTCTTGTTTCGATCGGCAGAACGATTCTGCCCAGCTCATCGATCTTTCTCACGATACCAATAGATTTCATTTCCCCATCCTCCGATATTGGTTATTATTGGATTTATTGTAAATCCATGTATTGTTTTGGTTTGTGCTGTCATTATACCAGAAAATACCTGTTCTGTAAACAATTATTTTGCAAATAATTGGCAATTCGATGGAAATTTACAATTTGTTATTATTTCTCCCTGTTTTTTCCATATTCTTCGCATGAGGTAACAACTATGCTTGGGATCTGCTTTTTTGTCCTTTGCGGTTTCGCCGTTGTATTCACGCTCATCGGCGGAGATCCCGCCGTTTTATCCAACGCGGCCCTGGACGGGGCGGGACGCGCCATGGAGCTGATGTTTTCCCTTGCCGGCATGATGGCTCTGTGGTGCGGGATTATGAACGTACTGCAGGAAGCGAGGATCATCGCCCGCCTGAGCCGTCTGCTCTCCCCCGTTCTGCGCTTTGTCTTTCCGGATTCGTGGAAGGATCCCGACACCCGGGAGAAAATCACCGCCGCCGTCAGTGCCAACATTCTGGGCATCGGCAATGCGGCCACCCCTCTGGCCCTCTCCGCCATGGAGGCTATGCAGAAGCGCAATCCCACCCCGCACCGGGCCACGGATGACATGATCACGCTGGCCGTTGTGGCCACCGCATCGCTGGATCTTCTGCCCACCACGCTGATCTCCCTGCGGCGGAGTGCGGGATCCGCCGCGCCCTACGCCATCATTCTGCCCATCTGGATCACGTCGTTTTTGGGATGCTGCTGTGCGGTCCTTCTGTGCCGCGGGGCAGCCTGGGCATGGAGGGGACGCCGTGACCGTTGAGAGCATCTCCGCCTGGGTAATCCCTTCCGTAATTCTGCTGGCTGCCTGTCCCATGCTGTCCCGGAAAAAGGATTATTTTGCGGCCTTTGTGGCCGGAGCAAAAAACGGGCTGGAGAACGCAGTCCGTCTGCTTCCCGTGATGATCGCTCTGATGACGGCGTTGTCCATGCTGCAGGCCAGCGGGGCCCTGGCATGGCTGACAGAAGTCCTCACCCGACCCGCCCAGGCCATCGGCATTCCGGCAGAAATGATCCCCTTGCTGGTGACCCGCCCCGTATCCGGATCGGCATCCACCGCCGCGTACGCGTCGCTGTTGGAGCAATACGGGCCCGACAGTTTTGCCGCCTTGTGCGCCTCGGTGCTGATGGGATCCTCCGACACCCTGATCTACATCCTCTCCGTATATTTTTCCGGCACCGCCATCGCCCCCGGCATGGGAGTGCGCCGCACCCGCCATGCGTTCCCCGCAGCGATCCTTGTCATGCTGCTCTGCCTGTTTCTTTCCTGCGCCGTCTCCCGGATCTTTTTTTCGGGGAGCATCGCATAGCCCACGAACCCGCTGTCCATAATAGTATGGAGAAAACAGGCAACGGAGGAATGTGCGGTGCGCGGCAGCGAGAAAAAGATCATTTATGTAAAAGATACCGGAAGCAAGATTTTTGAGGAGGCCTATTTCGTGATCCGCCGCGGGGTGGATGAGGGAGAGGGACGCCCCTCGGAAAACGACATGGTGCGGGAAGCCACGCGGATTGTGTCCCAGAACAGTGCGGCCTATCCGGCGGCCCGCCGCCGGTCCCGCTGGCGGATGAAGCTGCTGGCCTTTCTGGCGGGAGCCGCCGCGGCCACATCGATCTTTGGCGGGGCATGGCTTCTGGCCTTGCTGTGACTTCTAATGTACACAAAAAAGTCACATTCTGTTCATACGCCCTGAGGGAAAAAGAAGAATTCCTCATGTATAATATAGTCGAGATATTGTGTCCGTTTTGCAGTTGCCCCTCCGTTATGCGGGCATCTGCCTCCGATTGATAGATAAAACCGTATATCACACACATTCGGCTGTATATCCCTGCCTTCGGCATCGATCCCGCCGCCCTCGGGATCCGTCGGATATTTCACAGCTCCTGTATCGGGTCGATATGTGTGGGATTCGTTTTTTGCGGCCATATCTCTACATAACAAATTATGGAAAGGATTGCTTTATGGCAAAAAAACAAAACACAACGAAGCTCCGCGTCATGATGCTGGGCGGACTGAACGAAATCGGCAAAAATCTGGCCGTGCTGGAATACGGCAATGACATCATCATCATCGACTGCGGTCTGGCATTCCCCGATGATGATATGCTTGGCATAGATCTGGTCATCCCGGATATCTCCTATCTGGAAAAGAACGCGGATCGGATCCGCGGCATTCTTCTGACCCACGGACACGAGGACCACATCGGTGCGCTCCCCTACGTGCTCCGCTCCATCAATCCGCCCATCTACGGTACCCGTCTGACGTTGGGTATCCTGCAGAACAAGCTGGCGGAGCAGCGTCTGCCCCACAAGGTGAAGATGAACACCGTATCCGCCGGCGATACGATCAAGCTGGGGGCCTTTTCCGCGGAATTTATCCGCGTGAACCACTCCATTGCGGATGCCTGCTGCATCGCCATCACCACCCCCGTGGGCGTGGTGCTCCACTCCGGTGACTTCAAGATCGACGTATCCCCCATCGACGGCGACATGATCGATCTGACCCGCATCGGCGAATACGGCAAGAAGGGCGTTCTGCTCTTCATGTGCGAATCCACCAACGTAGGCCGGGCCGGCTTCACCCCCTCCGAGCGGAAGGTAGGTACATCCCTGGATCTGATTTTCATGAACAACCCCACCAAGCGGGTGATCGTGGCTACCTTCTCCTCCAACGTACACCGCGTACAGCAGATCATCAATTACAGCGCCAAATACGGCCGCAAGGTGGCCATTACGGGACGCAGCATGCTGAACGTGGTGGGGGCGGCGGTAGAATTGGGATACATGACCGTGCCCGACAAGGTGCTGATCGACATCAACGAAATCGGCCGCTATAAGCCCAATCAGATCACCATCATCACTACCGGCTCCCAGGGCGAGCCCATGTCCGCTCTGTACCGTATGGCCTTCTCCGATCACAATCAGGTGGAACTCTCCTCCGGCGACTTGGTGGTGCTGTCCTCCCACGCCATCCCCGGCAACGAGAAGCTGGTGGGCAACATCATCAACGAAATGTACCGCCGCGGCGTCAACGTATATCATGAGGATGCGGAGGTACACGTATCCGGCCACGCCTGCCAGGAGGAAATCAAGCTCCTGCACGCGCTGGTGAAGCCGAAGTACTTTATGCCCATCCACGGTGAATACAGCCATCTGATGCAGCATAAGGAACTGGCGGAATACATGGGCATGGATGCCAATCACATTTTCGTATGCGACATCGGTCAGGTGCTGGAATTGGATGCCAAGTCCTGCAAGCGGGCCGGCACCGTTCCCTCCGGCCGGGTGCTGGTGGACGGATACGGCGTGGGCGATGTGGGCAACATCGTGCTCCGGGACCGCCGTCATCTGGCACAGGACGGTCTGATCGTGGTGGTGGCCACTGTGGATACGGACACCCGCACCATCCTCTCCGGTCCCGATATCATCTCCCGCGGATTTGTGTATGTACGTGAATCCGAGCAGTTGATGGAGGAAGTCCGCAGCATCGCCCGGGATTCCCTGAACGATACCATTGATGCAGGCGTCACCGAATGGACGCAAATGAAGCAGAACATCAAAGACGATCTGTCCAAGTATCTGTACAGCAAGACCAAGCGCAAGCCGATGATCCTGCCTGTCATCATGAACGTCTGATCATACGATGCGGCGGGGATCCCGCCGCATTTTTTCATATGAATTTACGGAAGGAATTACGTTATGGTAAAACATATCATTTTATGGAAACTGCGCCCCGACGTGGCGGATCCCGATGCCGCCCGTGCCGAGGCAAAATCCCGTCTGGAAAGCCTGGTGGGCAAGATCCCCGGCCTGATCACCCTCACAGTACAGACGAACGGTCTTCCCACCTCCACCGCCGATATGATGCTGGATTCCACCTTTACGGATGCGGCGGCGCTGGACGTGTATCGTGATCATCCTCTCCATCTGGAGGCGGCAGGATTTGTGCGCAGCGTGGTAGACGTGCGCCTCTGCCTGGATTTTGAAATATGATGACGGAACTGCTCTCTCCCGCGGGAGATTTTGAAAAACTGCGTGCCGCTATCCGCTACGGCGCGGATGCGGTCTATCTGGCCGGCGAGGCTTTTGGCATGCGGGCGGCGTCTGCTAATTTCACCAATGAAGAGCTTTCTGAAGCCGTGGCCTATGCCCACGAGCGGGGCGTGAAAATCTACATTACCGTAAACATTCTCCCCCGCACGAAGGAATACGAGGCGCTTCGCCCCTATCTGATCTATCTGGAGCAGATCGGCGTGGACGCGGTGATCGTGTCTGACTTGGGCGTGTTCACTCTGGTGCGGGAGGTGGCTCCCAAATTGGCCATCCACATCTCCACCCAGGCGTCCTCCGTATCCGCCCAGGCCTGCACCGCCTGGTACAACATGGGCGCGTCCCGGGTGGTACTGGCCAGAGAATTGAGCATGGCGGAGATCCGGGAAATCCGGGAGAACACCCCGCCGGAGTTGGAGTTGGAGGCCTTCGTTCACGGGGCCATGTGCATCGCCTACAGCGGCCGGTGCCTGCTCTCCAATTAT
>JAZQFQ010000109.1:0-28493 GCA_045539595.1 Eubacteriales bacterium
CACGACCAAGTTACACTTGGTTCATGTTACGATTGTATTATATCACATCAATTTCCCATATGCAAGTGTAAAATCACAAATAATTCAACTTTATACGATTTTTTAATAATTTGTAAAATCACCGTCCAAATTGATAAAAAACCGCCCATTCGGGCGGTTTTCGTGTTTGAAAATCGGCTCTTACATTTTCATAAAAGGATGTTTTCCGCCCCGCTGCGCCTGTTCCTTTTTGCGATTCCAGGCCAGGCATCCCGCGGCACATCCCGTGGCCAGCACAGCGGACACTGCCGTCATGCCGAGAGGCGTTTTGGGAATGAAATCCTCCACCGTCAGCGGATCCGGGGCCGGTTCGGTTGTGACGGATTCCGTGTCTTCCTGCACGGCATATCGCTCCGGGGTGAACACCTGAAATTCGTGGATATTCATGTGTTCCCCAAAAGGATTGGTCTCCACATTCAGCCCGTGAATGGCCAAAGCGATGTGAGACACCGTCATTTCGGTGGTAAACTTGTCCTCATAGGTGTAAAACGGGATGCCTGTCGGGGGTTCGCCATCCCAATACGAATACTCAACATCCGATCCCGTGCGCAAGTCCCGGGCCTCATACAGCACCTTCCAGGTGCCCGGCTGGCCGCTTTCGCTGCCAAGCACATCAAAATGCGTCAGAAGAAAATCCAGCGGATCATTGGCGCCGGGCGCGCCGGTTACGTCGGGATGAATCAATCGGAATCCGGCGACCTGTGCCGCTTCTGCCAGTTCAAACGTGATCACAGCCGCATAGGCACCACTCTTGCTTGCGATGCCGTTTTCGTTATAGCGATGCGTTTTGGCGTGATCAATTCTGGCGTGGTAGTTTCCCTGCTGGCTCTCGGGGCCGATTGCCCATTCGTTATCCACAAGATAAGCAATATCCTGATATAAATTTCCGTAGTAGTGAGGAGAATCCAGGCCCACATAGGTAATATCCGCATCGTACAGAACATTATATGCACTGGCCTCCTGCGCCCGGGCGGGGATCAACACCGCAGCACACACACAAGCGGCAAGCACACCGGCAAACAATCGACGAAATCGCATAGCGGATCTCCTTCCATTCGTAAGAAATCTTCCTATATAATATATATTATATCACATGGAATTTCCCTCCGCAAGTGGTTCCCAAAAAATCACAGAAAACAGGTGTTTTTGAAAAAAATATCCGCCCGATTGGGCGGATATTTTATGTATCGGAATTAGTTCTCTTTCTTCTTCAGAACCACAACGCCGGTAGCAGCGGCTGCGATAGCGATTGCAGGAACGATTACGAAATCGAAGGTTGCGGGAGCCTCGGGTTCCTGGGTTGCAGGAGCCTGGGTTGCAGGAGCCTCAGTTGCAGGAGCCTCAGTTGCAGGAGCCTCGGTTGCAGGAGCCTCGGTTGCAGGAGCCTCAGTTGCGGGAGCCTCAGTTGCGGGAGCCTCGGTTGCAGGAGCCTCAGTTGCGGGAGCTTCGGTTACGGGAGCCTCAGTTGCAGGAGCCTCGGTTACGGGAGCCTCAGTTGCAGGAGCCTCAGTTGCGGGAGCATTGCCGGAAGCAGTTCCGTACACTTCCAACTCGGACATGTTGAAGTATCTGCCGGAAGCGGTACCAGCATCGTTGTTCAGGTTAGTGAACGCGATCTTAACGAACTTAGCATCCACAGCCTTCTCGAATTTGCCTTCGATGTAGTAGTAAGGATACAGGTCGCCTGCAGCTTCTACGTACTTGTATACTTCGGTCTCAACGGTATCGTGGAGATCATCGCCGCGCCATGCAACATTCCAGGAGCCAGCCTCACCGGTGGTGCTGGTCAGAATGGCGAAGCCGCGGGGCAGCCAAGTGATCATGCTCTTGGTGATGTTTGCCAGGGGAACCAGGTCACCGTAGATCAGCTTGAAGCTGTCAACCGTGTAAACCTTGTCCAGTTCATAGGTAACCATGCACAGGTAGTCGCCGGCATCGTCTTCTACACCGTCAGCATCGTGATAGGTGTATACATTACCGGAAGCAACCTTAGCGTTTACGGAGCCCTCCATGTGGGTGGGGCCGATAGCGTACAGACCGTCAACCAGCATATCGAAGGTGCCTCTGTCGGCGGTTTCTTCCGTAATGTTGATGGCTTCGTAGAAAGCGCTGTTCAGCATTACGTTGGTCTTGTCAGCTGCGAATGCAGGAGCAATGGATGCTACTGCCAGCAGAGCAACAAGAGAAGCCGCAAGAATTTTCTTTGCGTTCATGAGAATTCTCCTTATACAAAAATTTCATGTAATAAGGGTGATTCCGTGTTACATAAATCACCAAATCCGGAGATTCAGATGGCACATCCATCATCCTTACAACTATCATAAGTATACAATATCGCACCAAAAAAGCACATAGAAAATTCCCACTTATTGCTTGGTTTTTTCTACCTTGCGCCCGATTATATGTGCAAACCCTCTATTATTCTGCCGCAAATCAGCGAAAAATATAAGAATCCGCCCAAGCGGGCGGATTCTTATATTATATAGCTAAATTAGTTCTCTTTCTTCTTCAGAACTACTGCGCCGGCAGCGGCTGCTGCGAGTGCAACTGCAGGAACGATTACGAAATCGAAGGTTGCAGGAGCGTCGGGAGTATCGGTGGTGGTATCGGTAACAGGGGTGGTATCCTCAGTAACAGGAGTGGTATCCTCAGTTACAGGAGTGGTATCCTCAGTAACGGGAGTAGTGTCCTCAGTTACAGGAGTGGTATCCTCGGTAACAGGGGTGGTGTCCTCAGTTACAGGAGTGGTATCCTCAGTAACAGGGGTGGTATCCTCGGTCTGGCCAGCTACGGGAGTGCCGTATACTTCCCACTCAGAGAAGTTGATCCAGTTACCAGTGGAAAGCAGGTCGGTGGTGGGGCAAGTAGAAGCATACTTAACGAACTTAGCGTTTACTGCATCGAACTCAGCCTTGTAGATGTAGTAGCCGGTGGGGTACTCATCGGAGGGCTCAACATACTCGTACTCGCCGAGATCATCTTCGGGATGCAGATCCTCAGCCTCAAGTGCTACCTTCCAGGAACCAGCTTCGCCGGTCTCGCTTACCAGGAGGTGGAAACCGCGCTGTACCCACTGAATGGGGTGAGAGGAACCGATACCGCAGGTGGTCAGATCCATAACGATAACGGAAGTGCTGTCGATGGTGTAAACCTTGTCAAGTTCGAAGGTAACAGTCCACATGTACAGACCGGCTTCGTCTTCTTCATCGTTCTCGTTGTAGTAAACCCACTGGTCGATAACGCGGGTGTTCAGGGTGTCCTGCTTGTTGGTGGGACCTACACCGTAGATGCCGTCGATCAGCTTGGTGGGATCGCTCTTAGAGCCGTCTTCATTGTCGTTGTACTTGGTGTCGTCCAGGTTAGCGTTGGCAACCCAGGTAGCGGTCTTCATTACGTTCACTTTCTCAGCTGCGAAAGCGGGCGCAAAAGATGCTACAGCCAGCAGAGCAACGAGAGCAACTGCCAAAAGTTTCTTTGCGTTCATGAGAATTCTCCTTAAAAAATAAAATAATTGATCAATATGTAACGAGACTGACAATGCGTAATATTAAAACCATTTTACAAATTTTAATATACCACATCCATCATCCTCGTAACTGTACCTATTATACAGTATTGGGAGAAGAAAATCAATAGATTGTTGAAAGTTTTTTTAAAAAAGGTTGAATTTTTATGATTTTTCAAAAAATTCTTTCGTTTTTTTGTGATAGATATTCCCCAACAAAACAAACTTCATTTCGTCGGATTTGTGGGAATTTGCCAAATTATCAAAAAAGGAACCGAAAAGTCGGTTCCTTTTTGCGTTCGGTTATCAGATCTGTTCCATTTGGCCGTTCAGGCCGTGCTTCACACGGTCCTCGACCTCAGCCCGCTTGGCGTTGTTGAAGTTATCCAACGTGCCAACCAGATAGCCCGTGATGCGGCGGATGCGCTCAAAGGGTTCCTTACCGTCACCCTCACTGCGTCCGCACTTAGGGCAGGTATTGCCGATCAGGCCGGTATAGCCGCAAACGGGGTCGTGATCCACGGGATGGTTGATAGCGCCGTAACCGATGCCCGCTTCCTTCATATAGTGAACGATCTGCTCAAAGGCATCCAGATTCTCCAGCGGATCGCCGTCCAGCTCAATATAGGTAATATGACCGCCGTTGGTCAGCGCATGGTAGGGTGCCTCGCGCTTCACCTTCTCATAGGCGGAGATACTGTAATGCACCGGCACATGGAAGGAGTTGGTGTAATAATCCCGATCGGTGACGCCGGGGATCACGCCGTATTTCTTCTTATCCATGCGGACAAATCGGCCGGACAGGCCCTCGGCGGGGGTAGCAATCAGGGAGAAGTTCAAGCCGTATTTAACGGTGGCTTCGTCGGTCAGGCGGCGCATAAAGCCAACGATCTCCAGGCCCAGCGCCTGTGCGTCGTCGCTCTCACCGTGGTGCACACCGATCAGAGATTTCAGCGCCTCGGCCAGGCCGATGAATCCGACGGTCAGCGTACCGTGCTTCAGCACCTCACCGACGGTATCGTCCACACCCAGCTTATCGGAATCCATCCAGATTCCGTTCCCCATCAGGAAGGGATAGTTGCGCACCTTCTTGGCGGCCTGGATCTTGAAACGCTCCAGCAGCTGGACGATTACCAGCTGTACCTTGCGCTCCAGTTCTTCAAAGAACCAATCCACGTTTCCGCGGGCGTTGATGGCGATGCGGGGCAGATTTACGGATGTAAAACTGAGATTGCCGCGGCCGGTAACGATCTCCCGGGATTTGTCAAAATAGTTGGCGACCACGCGGGTACGGCATCCCATGTATGCCACCTCGGTGTTGATATCGCCTTCCTTGTAATACTGTGCGTTGTAGGGCGCATCCAGGAAGGAGAAATTGGGGAACAGGCGCTTGGCGGACACGCGGCACGCCAGCTTGAACAGATCGTAGTTGGGATCCTGAGGATTGTAGTTGATGCCCTCTTTAACCTTGAAGATCTGGATGGGGAAGATGGGCGTTTCGCCCTTGCCCAAGCCGGCTTCGGTGGCCAGCAGGATGCTCTTCATAACCAGACGACCCTCAGGGGAGGTATCCGTACCGTAGTTCAGGGAGGAGAAAGGGATCTGCGCACCGGCGCGGGAGTGCATGGTGTTCAGATTGTGCACCAGGGCCTCCATAGCCTGATAGGTAGCGCGCTCCACTTCCTTCTGGGTGAAGGAAACGATGACGGAAGCCACGCGGGCCGCATCCTCTTTGCAATAATCCGCAAGGGACGCCTGCAGAGCACTCTCCACCTCGCGGGCGGAGCCCAAAGAGGGCGCAATACCCTTCCCGGCCAGATCAGCCAGGATCGCGTCTTTGGCAGTCTCGGGGGCATCTGCGCCGATCAGCGCCAGGGCCTTGACGATGCCGTCTGCGAACAGTTTGGTATAGGTTTTCTTCACACCGGGAGCCATGGCGTAGTCGAAGGTGGGGATAGACTGACCGCCGTGCTGGTCGTTCTGGTTCGCCTGGATGGCGATGCAGGCCAGCGCCGCATAACTGCGGATATCCTTGGGCTCACGGAGATAGCCGTGGCCGGTGGTGAATCCGTTTTCAAACAGCTTCAGAAGGTCGATCTGACAGCAAGTAGTCGTCAGCGTCAGGAAGTCCAGGTCGTGAATATGGATATCGCCCTCGATGTGGGCCTTGGACACCTTGGGATCCAGAATGTACAATTCGTTGAACTGTTTGGCGCCCTCGGAGCCGTATTTCAGCATGGTACCCATGGCGGTATCGCCATCGATATTGGCGTTCTCGCGTTTGATATCGTTGTCCTTGGCGGACTGGAACGTCAGATCCTCATAGACCTTCATCAGGCGGGTGCTCATCTCGCGCACCTTGGTCCGCTCCGCCCGGTACAGAATGTACTCCTTCGCGGTGCGGGCGTGGCCCCGCTCGATCAGGATATGTTCTACCATATCTTGTATCTGCTCCACCGTGGGAGTCGCACCGGATTCGCGGCTCAGTTTGTCCGCTTTCTCCGATACTTCGCACGCCAATGCCATGGCCTGATCGTAATCACTGCCGCCCACTGCCTGTGCTGCCTTAAAAATCGCGTTGGCGATTTTCTCTATATTGAATGGTACTTCGCGGCCGTCCCGCTTGATAATTTTCGTAAGCATAGCCGTTCTCCTGCAAATATATTTTACACGAACACACGATATTGCGATTTTCAAAGCAAGACCGCAATATATTGTGTTCGCATGATTTGTGCCGAATCATATTATATCTTGAAAACAGCCGAATGTCAAGCCAATTCTGCATATAATACACAACAAAAAATGACATAATAATTTATATATATTGCCCATGTGTAGAAAATATCCGTAAAATCTCTCGCCCTGTTTGGAGATGTTGCACATATTCCCCCATTTTTGGGGAACACCACAATATTTTGTGTTACATCTGTCGTCCAAATTTATAAATTTTTCCCTCCGGTTATCATTGACATCCTCTGTAAAATGATCTATAATGTTCCCGAAAAACAACCCGTCCAAAGACGGCGTAAATTCCTCACACTACAGGGAGAATGTACCATGAAAATCGGAGCACAGCTTTTCACTGTCCGCGAATCCTGCACCACCCTGGACGATTTTGCCCAAACGCTGGACCGCGTGGCCGACATCGGTTACACCACCGTACAGGTATCCGGCACCTGCGCCTATGAGGCCGACTGGCTGGCAGAACAACTGAAGCGTACCGGTCTGACTTGTAATCTGACCCATTACAACCTGGACCGCATTCGCAATGAAACCGACCTGGTAGTCAAAGAACACAACACCTTCGGATGCAAATACATTGGCGTAGGTTCCATGCCGAATGATTATCGCGGCAGCGCCGCCGGCGTGGAGAGATTCGTGGCGGACACCGCCGCCGCCGCCAAGCGCATCAAGGAGCTGGGCTCCACCTTCATGTATCACAACCACTCCTTTGAGTACGAAAAAGCGGAAGACGGCCGCACCTATATGGAGATGCTGTCCGATCTCTTCGCCCCCGGTGAGATGGGCTTCACTCTGGACACCTACTGGGTCAAGCACGGCGGATACGATCCCGTGGAGGAAATCAAGCGTCTGAGCGGCCGCATTCCCTGCGTGCATTTCAAGGATATGGAAATCCTTCCCGACGGCACCAAGCGATTCACCTGGGTGGGCGGCGGTATTCTGGATTTCGAGGCCATCATCGCCGCGCTGGAAAATACCGGCACGGATTACGCCTTCATCGAACAGGATAACTGCTGGGGTGAGGATCCCTTCGTTTGCCTGAAAAAGAGCTACGACTATCTGAAATCCCTCGGCTTGAACTGAACAAAAGCGGGCAGCGGTCACACGCTGCCCGTATTGTGTATATCGTTTGGAAAGGAAAGATCGGCATGAGAATTCTCTTTATCGGAAACAGTTATACTTATTACAACCGCATGCCCGAAACGCTGGCGCACATCGCCCGGGCGGAGGGCATGGATTGGGTGGTGGAATCGGTGACGAAGGGCGGCTGGTCCTTTGCCCATTATATCCATCCGGAAGACGAAATGCACGCCCCGCTGAAGGAAAAACTGGCACAGGCGTAGGACTGCATCCTTCTGCAGGAGCAAAGCCTACGCCCCGTGGATGGGCGGGAAACATTCCTGCGCACGGCGGAGACGCTGTGCGGGATGATTTCTCCCCGCCCGGCGAAATTGATCTACTACGTGACCTGGGGACGGGATGATGCCAGCCCGCAACTGGAAAAACTGGGGATGTCCCGTCTGGAAATGACCGAAAGACTTCACGATGCCTACGCGGAAGCAGCCCGACGCACGAACGGAATTCTGTCCGATGTGGGCGGAGCCTTTGCCTACACCCGGGAGCACTTCCCCCATCTGCTCCTGTATCACACCGACGGATCCCACCCCTCCCCCGCGGGATCCCATCTGGCGGCGCTGATCCATTTTCATGCCATCACGGGGAAATTGCCGACGGAGATCCGCTACGTGCCCGAGGGGCTGGACGCCGCGACCTTGGAGGAAATCCGCCGAGCCGCCGAGGGATTTCTCGCCGCAGGCGAAAATCCGGCAAAAAAATAAAAAACATGGATTTTCTGAAAATTTCTCTTGACAAACCCACTCCATTGTGCTATTATATATAGGCGCTTAAGCGATGCGCCACTAGCTCAGTGGATAGAGTGCCCGGCTACGAACCGGTAGGTCGCAGGTTCGAATCCTGCGTGGCGCGCCATAAAGAAACGACAATTTTCGACAGAAGATTGTCGTTTCTTTTGTTCTCTTCACTTTTCTCTTTTCGTTCTTCTCTCTTCACTTAAATTGTCGTTTCCAGATAATAGATAAAAGTGAAAAGTGCAGAGAAAAGGTAGCTTTGCTTCGCAAAGCATTGAATTATTTAATAATTTGTGATACAATTTAACCAGAGGTGATGATGGATGAACAGCCCTTTGCTCGATAAATCTCTCGATTTTGCAACACAAATCGTATTGTTTTACGAGGAGTTTTCTAAAACAAGAAAAGATACCACGATCGCAAAACAGTTACTTCGTTCCGCAACAAGTGTAGGTGCGAATATAAATGAAGCCGTTTATGGTAACAGCAAAGCCGATTTTATATCAAAACTTCACATTTCACTTAAGGAAACCGGTGAAAGTATATATTGGCTCACACTTCTGAAAAGAACAAATCCAATAGAATACAACTTTGATGAACTCCTTTCTCTTGCCGAAGAAATCAAGCGAATGCTGATTGCATCACTTAATACCGCAAAAGAAAACAAATGAAGATTCTTTTCACTGCCTTCAAAGGCATTCACAACACTTCTTTTCAGTTAGTAGATCAAACGGCAACGAATTATATTTTATTAACCAATAGCTTTCAAGGCTTGAAAAAAGACATTTCATTTGTCAGAGGCGATTATAGCATAGTGTATATGTTTGGTGTCGATAAGGAACTGATCGATAAAGTCAGAATCGAAACGTGTGCCAAGTACAATGACGAAACAGTGTGCACAGATTTTGATGTACATTATTTGGAAACTCTACTGGGAAGCGCAAGCGTCTCTTACACCATATCAGATAAACCGACCCGTTATCTGTGTAATGCGGCGTATTATCATATGCTCAAGAAAAATTCGAATACAGTTTTCATTCACATTCCATCATTAAAGGGCATGAGTATTGAATTGATGAATAAATTGATTAAAATATTCAACGATATATGTTCCAACGAAAACCATAAGAGTTCAAATTCATACGCAAATTTTTCGAAAATATCTTTTTCGTAGTCCATAGCCATAAACGGATACCAAAAGGTATCCGTTTTTGTTTTAATTCATAAAACACCCCCCGGCGCGATTCAGCGCCGGGGGTTTATCGGTTCCTCTATATTATTTCGCCACATCCCCCGCGAATTCCGCGCAGACGGTATCCATGGCGCAGTAGGCGCATGCGGGATCTCGCCCGTCCCCATGCCCGTCGGGCATATGATAGCCGATGTAGTACACCATGCCGCATCCCGTGCAGGTCTGCGTCAGACGGTGACCGCGGCGGAAAAATCCTCGCCAGATCTGCACCGGCCCCAGCGTACACGCTTCCGTCATCGGATTCCCCTCTGCGTCACACTGCACCGCATCGCACACGATATACGGATACGGAACGGTATCCGTACAGCGGGATGTATGCTGCATGGTGTACGGATCATGCACCCACTTATATGTATGGATTCCGATCCCCTCCCGGCCGCAGATCACGCAGGGCGCGCTTTCCGTCCCGGGCAGGTAGTTGTAGCAGAAATCCGTCCGGCACGGCTCCACCGCAAAGGAGGTACATCCCTTTCCCGCCGTACACATCCATTTGTGGCACGGTACCTCCGTCCCGCCGGGGATGCTCTGATCCGCCGCCAGGCGTGTGTAGCGGTGGGCGATTTTCCCCTGCTTCACACAGGGAACGGAAGAATCGTAAACGATCTCGTCCATCCCCGCATCGTATGCGGCCGCGCCTGCCGTCAGCGTCAGAACAGCAAGCAGGCATCCGAGAATCACAAACATCTTTTTCATAGGTTATCCTCCCTTTTTATCGTTCTGTCTGTCCGGTTTCATTGTATCACATGGCAGAGGGGGAGTAAAGAAAACTTAAGAAACCTTAAGAAAACAAGGCTGTTGCGGTGGCAACAGCCTTGTTTTATCCCACAAAATACACGATCGTGCCCACGGTGGCGAACAGCGCCACCAGGATCGCCGCAAGGGACGGCAGAAGCGCGATAAACCCCCGCAGCTTCGCCGCCCGGGCTTCCCGGTACAAAATCACCGCGATGACCCAGAAGGCCAGGCTCATCACGGGAAGCACGATGGCCAGCGATGCCGCGCCCCACATCCGGTAAGCAAGTCCCGCCAGCACCGCGGCACAGGCCGCCGCCAGCGTCATGATCCGATATCGATTCATTCTTTCTCCTTCTCCCGGCGGCTGAGCAAAGCAAAGGCCGTCACCGTGCCCATGCCCAGAAGCACGCACACAGCCCACTGGGCCCGCGTCATACCATCCGAACCGCTTTCCTCCGCGGGATCGTACCGCGTTTCCCGGTAGTGGTAAATTTCCGCCAGTTCCGCATCGGAATAGGCGGCACTGAAACACTCGATTTTTTGTATATCCAACGACGCGGCGGAATCACACTGCAGAGTGATGGCGGAGAAATTCACTGCCGAGGCGGCGGAAAACTCCGACAGATCGCACAGCACCTTCACCGGCATGCCGGTGGACACCAGCGTCCGATACTCCGCCCGGGTATCCCCGCTGCCGAACACGAAGGTAAGTTCCGCCGCGGACGTACTCTCCAATTCCGTGACGACCTGCAAGGTGTACACCACATAGGGTGCATAGCGCATATCCTCCGTCACCCCATTAGCACGGAGAATATTGCCCTGCACGGCGGAGAAAACATCCCCCTCCGTACCGCCGAACACCGCGTGCAGGGAGCGCTCGCCCGAGGCAAATCCGCCCGATTGGGTGATGAGCCGATCGCATCCGCTGCCCGCCATCCAGCCAAGGGTACTGTAGGAGTGAGAGAAATCACCCCAGACGTATTTCCCCCGATAGCCCTCCGGAGCGTCCACGAGCATGGCAGAATGTCGGGTGAGCTGGCGGGTGGAATTGCCGCCGTTCATCATTTCCTTCAATCCCGCGCACACGGCGGCGGGATCCTCCTGGTACGCCACGGACAAAAACAGAACCCGTGCACCGGCCCTCTGTGCCGACTGACAGCGGTCATTGTACTCCGCCAGAAGAATATCCGGCGCGTAATCGGTGACAGGCTCCCACATCAGCATAAAGGACCGGGGCGCCGTGCTTCCCGCTGTCTTGATCTGGGAGAGGATGTTCTGCATATGCCCAATGGTCTGGGCGGAGGAATCGGACAGATACATCATCGTCCACGGCATATCCCCATCCTCCCCGATGGACCGGGACAGATGGGCAGCGAACAACACAGGATCGCAATAAATTCCCGCCGGATTGCCGTTATCCCGGGAGGAATGCCCCATGGGCGCAATCACGGACACACCGGGAATCGCATGTACCGCGCTGTTGTAAATCAATCGCATGGTGACGGCGCATCGCGCCGCATAGGCCTCCATATCCGTCATATCCGCGCCGTTGTACACAGAGGCGTCCATTCTCTCCCCCGCGATAAATCCGCGCACGGAGGGATAGCGGGCGGCGATGTATTCCGTGACGGCGCACAGGGTCTGAACCCCCGCCTCACTGTCCACATCGAAGGCAAAAAACTCGGCATCTTCCGCTGTATATGTATAGGACAACGCACTCATATCCCCGGAACTGAACAGGCGCAGATACACCTCCACGTCCGCCGCCGTATAGAAACGGATGTCCGCGTCCAGCTGCTTGATATAGGCTATGTCAAAATAATAATGCTTTCCGCCGCGAACGTACAATTGTCCGCCGCTCTCCGTCCCCTCGCCGCCCAGGAGCCGCATCACATCCACATCCACGATAACTGCCGAGGCGTTGGCGGCAAAAACATCCGCCGTTTTGGCGCCGTACAGTCCCACAACGGACAGATCCCCGGTGTCGCCGGCCGTAGGATGATCGGGGAACTGTGCCGCGGCGATAGGGATTGCCCCATTCTCCGTCAGGATCGCCGCCAGATAGCGGCTGGAGGAAGCATAGGACTTCCGTCCCCGCAGATCCACAGAAAAGCGGAATTTGGTTGAGATACGGATCGTATCGATGGGCTCGCCCTTGGCCAGCACCTCCGCCTCATCCATCCACACCGGGATCTCAAACAACCCGATGGCTGCGTCAATATAGTCAGTCACTACCTCACCGGGCAAGGTGCCGCGCATCGATAACGTTTCCATCCCCGCCGTGAAGGCACATTCCGTGATCTTGCCCACACCGGAGGAAGTCCCCTCCGCAAACTGCTCCAGGGATACCTCCCGCAGACAGATCCCCTCCTGGCCGTCCGCATACAATCCGCGGAAGCTGAGGCGGTAAGCCCGAAGCGGGATATCCTTATCAAAGGGAAGCAGATAAGTATTCTTACCGTAGTAGATGGGGCAGGTGGACGCAATCGTAAAGGAGGACACCGAGGACGGGCCGTCCGCCACCGCCAGGGAGATATACCCCCCCACCAGTGCCCGATCCAGCACCACGCGCAAAGCACAAACGCCCTCTCCCGGCTCATAGGAAGGCCGCACTGCATCGGCAACCAGGGTCATGGTGCCGTCGTCCCCGGCATCCAGGATGTAGGTGCCATCCCGATACGCCGCCGTGCCGCCGGCCGCCGTGTAATCGAAGGTCATAAACTGCCGGGCCACGGACAGATCCGCCTCGCCGTGGGCGTACACGCCGCCCAGGGAGAATCCGTGAAATTCGCTCTCACCCAGTACGCTGATTTCCATCATATTGATACAGGTCCGGTATTTCCATTCCCCGATGGGTGCGGAAACCGTATGCCACGCGCCTGCACGTATCTGCGCCTGCGCCGTCCATGTGTTCAATCCGGAATACATCCGGATCAGCACCGTATGCATCGTTTCGGCATCCCCCGGCACTAGAATCTGGGCGGTCAATTCGGCCGACTCCATCAGATTGGGCTCATCCCCGGCGGGATAATGCCGCATGACGGTGTACTCACCGCTGTCCGCGTGGGCAGGAATCGTCTGGAGAATGGACACGCCATCCCGGGACGTCATCCGCACAGAGGACACACCTGTGGCGGCGATCCATCCCGCGGCCCCCTCCTCGGCAAATCCGTCCAGCACCCGGACATCCTCTGCCGTATAGGCATGCTGGATTTCCACGGTTTGTGCATCCAGCACCACGTTCTCATCCGCCCGCACCGATACCCCCGGCACAAGCAGAAGCACGCACAACAATGCGCATCCGATCGCGCGCCGCCACTTTTCCATGGAAATCCCTCCTTATCCTCATTTCAGTGAAGGAATCCGCCCCGACGGGCTTCCTCCTTATATACATTCTCCAACTGCTCCGTCATAGCTTGCGCAGTAAATTTCTCACCGAACCGGGTTTTCGCCCCGGCGGACAGCGTATCGTACAATGCCGGATCGCCCATGATCCGCACAATGGCCTCTGCCATGGCGTCGCTGTCCTTCTCCGGCACCAGGAATCCGTTGACACCGTCCTCGATCACGCCCGGGTTTCCGCCGAAGGAGGTGACCACCGCAGGCAGGCCCAGACTCATGGCCTCGATCAGCGCCAGAGACGTGGCCTCCGTGCCCCAGGAGCAGTTCAGGGACAGATTCATGATGCTGTAATAGGGCACCACATCGGTAACGAATCCGGTGAACACCATTTTTCCGTCCAATCCCGCCTCGCGGGCCAGCCGCATCGTTTCCTCGTAGGTCGTTCCCGTTCCCATCACGAGAAATTTTGCCTCCGGCCGCACGGCACATACCGCTCTCGCCGTTTCCACCAGGTAGGAGTGGCCCTTGTACGGCTCCATCCGGGCGGAGATGCCGCAGATGAAATCCGTCTCGGCAAATCCCAGCTCCCTGCGCAAAGCGGCACATTCACCCGCCGTCGACGGCGTCAGCGGTTCCACGCCGTTGAGGATCACCGTAATTTTGTCTTCCCTTACGCCGGTGGCGGTCAGGATATCCGCCGCCGCCTGGGCCACGGCAATGATCCGTGTGGCCAGGGTATTGTTCACCGCACCGGCGATCTGCTTGCCGGGGAAGGTAGTGAGCCGCCGGGGCGGATCAAACACGCTGTGGCGGGTATAGATGCGGCTTTTCACGCCGCAGAGCCAGGCGGCGATTCTGGCATCCAGCGAAGAATGGGTATGAACGATATGGGGCTTGACCCGGCGCATAATGCCGCACAGCTCGGGGATGCCGCCCCGATCGTGGGAAGCGTCCCGCCCGTGCTCCGTCTCGATCACGGGGATACCGCATTCCTCAATCCGCGGCACCAGGGCCGATCCCTTGGGCACCACAACCGTTACGTCAAACACATCTTTATCGAAATGGCGAAGCAGATGAAGCAGAAGCCGGCCCGCTCCGCCGATGTTGCTGTCAGAGATACAATGGAGAACACGAATTTTCATGGATTTACCTCATTTTCCGGTGCGCTTTACGCGCGCAATCACAAAAGATGCTTCCTCCGAGCGGAGAAGCAGTACGCCAGCCGCGTACACGATGGCTCCAATCAGAACGGACAAAACCGTCTGCACAAAATAACCGCCGGGCAGATGGGGCAGACAAACATACACCGCGCCGCCCATCAGGAGCGCCGCCAGGACGGATTTCCCCAGATCCAACAGATCCGCCCGGGCGAATCGGGTGCGGAACACGCGGCAGTAGGCGATGGCATTGCCCAGGCACTGCACAGCCACGGCGATGCCGGAGGACAAAGCGATGCCGCCGATGCCGAAGCGGGACAGAACCACCACCAGCCCCACGTTGACCACCATGGCAATCAGAGAGGTGATCATGGGAATCTTCGGGCGGTTTTCCGCAAAGAAGGATTTGCTCAGCACCTCATTGGCCGCCATGAACAGCATACCCACCGCAAAGCACCGCAAAGCGATGGCGGTCAGAGCCGTATCCGCCGGAGTAAAGGCGCGCCGCTCGAACAGGATGGCAGTGATAGGCTCTGCCAGCACGGCCAGTCCCGCGGCGATGGGAGCAATGATAAAGGACAAGGTTTTCACCGAGGTGAACATCAGTCGGCGGGATGTATCCGTATCGCCGGAGGCGGCGGCACGGGAGAAGTGGGGAAAGAGCAGATTGGTGGCCACGAAAGCGAACACGCCCACCAGGATGGTATAGAGCCGATTGGCGTAGCCGAGGGCCGTGATAGCCCGTCCGCCGTCCATAGCCGACGCGAAGTTGGTGTTGATCACGGTGCACAGCGGCTGTGTCCATGTGCCCACCAGGATGGGCAAGGCCAGCTTCAGACTGCGCACAATATGGGGCGAGAGAATCCCCGCCGAGGGGACAAGACGGAAGCCGAACTGCCGCAGCTTCGGCACCTGGATCAGCGCCTGGGCGCCCCATCCGCACAGCATGGCCACCGCCAGGCCGTGCACGCCGAAATCATCCAGAAAAAACAGAAGATATCCCACCATGATCAGATTGGAGACCAGGCTGATCAGCGCGGGGATACGGAATTCGCCCATGGACTGGAGAATCCCCACAAAGGAGAAGGCCAAGCCGGTGCAGATCACCATGGGAAACAGAATCCGTGTCAGCTCCACCGCCAAGGCTTTGACCTCTGGGGCCAGTTCCGGCGCCAACAGATCCACCAAAGGGGAGGCGAACGCCACGCCCGCCACGGTGAGAATGCTTGTCAAAAGGAAAATCAGATTCACATAGGACGCCGCAAAGCGCATGGCGGATTTCTTCCCTTCCCGCACCAGAAGATCACTGAACACGGGGATGAACGCCGCCGACACCACGCCGCCGATGACGAAATCGAAGATCAGAACGGGCAGTCGGCTGGCGGTTTCGTAGGCCACCGCCGGTGCTGTTGTGCCGTAGGCAGTGCCCACCAGGATATCCCGCAAAAGGCCCAGCGCTTTGGCGGCCAGAATAATCACTGCCATGACCGCCGCGGTTCCCAAAAGGCCGCCTTTCTTTTCTTTCTGCACAACCTCACCGCCTGTCTGCTGATTGTATCTCCCCCGCCGGGAATCTTTCCCTACTATAGGATATCCCACCTGCGCGAGAATATAGATACCGATGATATCATTATACAATGCCGGGCCATAATTGTCAAGCAATGGGAATGGATGGCATAATAGAAAAAGAAGCATCCTCTCGGATGCTCCTCCCCTGTTATCCCTGTTTCTTTTGCGTCCGGAACATGTCGGTCAGATGGTATTTTTCAAACACAGCCGCCAGAACCGTAAAAACGCAGATACCGACCGCCCCCTGCACCAGATTGCCCGGCACAGACACGATGGCGCCCCATCCCTCTCCGCCAAAGACGGCGGAATAGGCAAAATATCCGGCCACCATCTCCATCTCCGCCACAATCCCCGCCGCCGCAAACCGTACGGAACGGTGGGGGACGCACCGAGCCAATCCGCGGATCAGAACTATCCCCAAAAGAGCGCTCAGTCCTTTGATTACAAAGGTTCCCGGCACATAAAAGGCGTAACCGAGAAACAGATTCGCCAAAGCGGAACCAAGACCGGCGCTGACAAAGCCGTAGATCGGCCCCAACAGCCATCCGGCCAGCAGAACAAATCCGTCGCCCAGATTGAGAAATCCTCCCAGAGGCGAGGGTACGGTAATAATCATGGTGGCTACGAAAATCAGCGCCGCCAGCATGGCGGATAAAACGATTTTCATAAGAGATTGATGTTTCATAACGGTATCCGAAAGCATAGATTTTTCTATACAGTAGCACACACACCTCCGTTTGTCAATCAACGATATGACAAAACATGGAAAACAGAAAGCATATCTTTTTGTCGAAATCCATTGCACTGGTGGGCAGATCCGGAAAACGGCCCCCGGATATTGATTTCTCCCGCAAAGCGGTATATAATGATACAGTGAAATATGTAGAAAGTTGTCAGATTATGCGAAAACACTTGCTGTTTGGGCTACTCCTCTGCATCCTGCTCGGCGGATGCGGGACGGACGCGGAAGAGGCCGGGATTGAATTTTATACTCTCCGGGAGGAGGAATGGGTGGAGTTGAACACCGGGATGGAAGTAGCCCCGCACGCCACAACCGACGCATCCGAAACCTACGCGCCGGCAGAGACCGACGCCGTTGTGGAGGATACGGCGGAAATCACCTACATCCTGAACACCAGTTCAAAGAAATTCCACAATCCCGCCTGCTCCAGCGTGGACAAAATCAAGGAAAGCAACCGGGGAGAGTTCACGGGAGAACGGCATGAGCTGCTGGCACGGGGATACGAGCCGTGCAAGATTTGTGAACCGTGAGAGAAAAATCTCCTGTGGCGAAAGCCGCAGGAGATTTTTGTTTAGTTAGGACTGTGTCCCATCTGTATAGATTTCCGCCAGAAACGCCCGCTCCCCGGCAAGCGTGGAATTCAGATCCACGGCGTAGTCTTTGTAATGCCCGGCGATCAAAACCAGTGAGTTTTCCGTGAGGTAATACGAATGGTACGCAGCATCCTCCGCATATCTCGATGCGGGATCAAAGTGATTCTCAAAATCCTGTTGTATTTCGTCTTTGGTATACAGTCGAAACAAGGTGGGGTAGCGGGATTCGTCCAACTCCGCAAAATATGTGCGGATAAACGAAGCAATCTCATCCGCAGAATACAGCTCCGTCAGGGAGATTTTCTCGCCGGTTTTTAAGTTGAAGGTGAACGCCGTATCCAGCACATACTGCGGTGCTCCGCCGCCAGCGAAGGTACCAAAGAAGTGTATGCTGATCACATCCTCGCGGCACCGCACAATCTCATACTGCATAGAAGAATCCAACGAGTCCGCGGCTGCAGACACATCGCCCGCCGCATAGCGTTTGTAATGGAAGTCAATAAACTCCCGAATCTGTTCATTGATACGCTCGCTGACCGCCGCATCGGGAACATCTATGATCGGATAGGACGCTTTGATGGAAACGGCAGCAGGCTCTGCACAGGATACGATCAGCATAGTATCTATAACCAGTTGTGTGATCTCCCGTTTGGCCAGATCGTAGGTATAGCTGCCGATCTCCACGCCGCCGCCCACCACGCTGCTCAGCATGATCCGGGCGGTAACGGTATCGGTGCCCCACTCGTCAAAGAGGATATGCACACAGGAAAACTCCTCGTCGGTGTCCGCATCGTAATACGTCAGATCTTTTCCGAGCATCGCTTCCAGTTCTCCTTCACCGGGCAGGCGCACACACTCGCCGCGCCCGATATCGAACACATACACATCCCGGTAACTGTGGCGGTATCCCACAGACACCGCGGCGTATCGGCTGTCCGGGGACCAGTGAACGGAGGCGGACTCATCCTTGCAAAACTCCGCTTTGGCCGTGGCGATTTCGCCGGTTTCCGTATCCAGGGCGCTCACGCTATAGGTGATTCCCCCAAAAGGGTCCACCGCCGTGACGAAGGTGACAACCTCCCATACCAGCGCATATTTTCCGTCCGGGGAGGGATAGGAAAGCATATGCTGCTCTCCTCGGATCGTATACGCCGCATACATGGCCAGAATCCGCCGATAGTTTTCCGCGGAATAATCATAGGGCAATATATTTTGTCCCATTTCCGTCAAGTACGGCAAAGCAGCATCGCCGAGCGCGACAATCGCCGAAAATGCTTCCGGCTGTGCAGTGATATACTCCTTTTCTGAAGAATACACCACATTTTCCTGCACCAAAATCGCCAGATTCGCGTCCACGATGCCGGCGATCTCCTCCTCGCTCAGGGAAACTGTATCCCCCGGCACATCCGGGCCGGGAATCAGGGGATCCTCCGGAGATTCCGTGCACGATGCCAGCATCACCAATGCGGCAAAAAATACGGCCAGAACAGAAGCTTTTCTCCACATAACGTCTCTACCTTCCCGTCTTTCTCTTTGGGAATTCTGTCGGTATAGACGATACGGTTCCAGAGAAAGTTTCCTTTTGGCCGCATTTTCATTCATTTATTTTCCGCCCGAATCACGCGGGATATAAGAGGCATAGCTGCGGGGGCGTCCTCGCCGAAGGCAATGGCATCCAGATAGCGGACGGCTCCATCCTCAAAGGCATCCTCCCGCTCCGTGTGGAGAATCGCCAGCGCATCCCCCTCGTGCACCAGATCGCCGGTCTTTTTCAGAATCCGCAAGCCGGCGGCAGGATCGATGTCGTCCTCTTTCCGGACGCGTCCCGCGCCCAGCACCACGGCGGCTTCGCCGATCTTTTCCGTATTCATATGGATGATGTATCCGCTCCGCGGTGCGCGGACCTCCCGGATGAGGGAGGACTGCTTCATGCGGGACGGATCTTCACAGACCAGCGGATCCCCGCCCTGGGCGGTGATCCAGCGGCAGAAGGTATTCCATGCGCGGCCATTATCCAACGCATCCTCCACCCGCACCATGGCCTCGTCCACGGTGATACCAAGGGACAGCGACACCATATGAGCCGCCAGCACCAGCGATACCCGGCGCAGATCATCGGGGCCTTCGCCGCGAAGCACCTGCATGGCTTCCGCCACCTCCAGCGCATTGCCGATGCCGCATCCCAGCGGGATGTCCATATTGGTCAGAACGGCGGTGACGTTCCGTCCGCACTCCGTGCCGATATCCACCATGGCCCGGGCCAGGGTGGCCGCGTCCTCCTCGGTTTTCATAAAGGCGCCGCTGCCGAATTTCACATCCAAGACGATAGAATGGGAGCCGGCGGCCAGTTTTTTGCTCATAATGCTGGACGCGATCAGAGGGATAGAATCCACCGTGGCGGTCACGTCCCGCAACGCGTACAGTTTTTTATCGGCGGGAGCCAGATTGCCGCTCTGGCCGATGACGGCCACGCCGATCTCGCTGACCTGGGAGAGGAATTCCTCCCCTGTCAGAGTCGTTTTGTATCCGGGAATGGCTTCCAGTTTGTCCACCGTGCCGCCGGTATGGCCCAGGCCGCGGCCGGACATCTTCGCCACCTTGCATCCGAGGGAGGCGGCCAGGGGCGCCACGATCAAGGTAGTCTTATCCCCCACGCCGCCGGTGGAATGCTTATCTACCGACAAGTCGCCAAAGCAGGACAGATCCACCGTATCCCCGGAGCGGGCCATGGCGTCGGTCAGCGCCGCCGTTTCCGCCGAGGTCATGGACTGGAAATACACCGCCATGGCGAAGGCGGACATCTGGTAATCGGGGATGGTGCCATTCGTGTAGCCCTGCACCAGAAAATCCAGCTCGGCGGGGGTCAGTACCTCCCCGTTTTTCTTTTTCTGTATCAGATCGTATACGCGCATAAAATCCTCCGATCTCAGTCCAGTTTGGACGGCCCGAAGCCCAGCGGAAGCAATTGCGAGAGCGTATAGGTGCGTACTTCCTTGCCGTTTGTCAGGAGGATGCGGAAGGTATCGGGATCACAGAACTCCATCATCACCTGGCGGCAGATGCCGCAGGGCGGTGCGAAATCCGTGATCACGCCGTCCTTGCCGCCCACGATAGCGATGGCAAGTGGCTTGTGTCCACGCATGGCCGCGCCGATCTGTGCCCAATGCATAAAGGCGGTGCGCTCCGCGCAGATGGTGGCGCCGTAGGATGCGTTCTCTACGTTACATCCACGGTAGATCTGGCCGCTTTCGTCGAGGAGTGCCGCGCCTACCTTATAGCCGGAATAGGGAGCGTAGGCGTTTTCCATGGCGGTTTCAGCACATTCCAGAAGTTTCTCATCCGTTACGGGCGGAAACATCGGCCTTTCCCGCACCAGCGCGCCGTCCCCCTGGTACGATACGCCCAGGAGATCGCACACGATGGCCGCCGCATCCGAAAACGGGCGGTTCAGCCCCACCGTCGGCGTGATCCGCTTACTGTGCAGAAGGAAAGGCACATACTCCCGGGTATGATCCGTACTCTCCCCATCCCCCGGATCGCACCCGTGATCGGCGGTGATGATGAGGGCATCGTCCTCGCCCAAGAGGGGCAAAAACGCAGCCAGCCAGGCATCAAATTCGGCAAATGCCTTCGCATAGCCGGAGATGTCGTTGCGGTGGCCGTAGACGGAATCAAAATCCACCAGATTGACAAAGCAAAGACCGTGGAAATCCTCCCCCGCCAGCTGTGCGGTCACCTCCATCCCCTCCGTATTGGAGTGGGTATGGATGGAGCGGGTGATGCCCTGCCCCGCAAAGATATCGCTGATCTTACCCACGCCGATCACGTCCATACCGGCCTCTTTGATAGCATCCAGCATGGTGGGACGGGGCGGTGTCAGAGAAAAATCCCGCCGGTTGGCGGTGCGGGTGAAGTGGGGATACTCGCCCACAAAGGGACGGGCGATGACGCGTCCCACGCCGTGCTCCCCTTGGAGAATTTTCCGTGCCATGCGGCAGTATTCGTACAGCTGCTCCACAGGCACAACATCCTCATGGGCAGCAATCTGGAACACGCTGTCCGCGGAGGTATAGACGATCAGATCACCCGTTTCCATATGCTGCTTGCCGTAATCCCGGATCACCTCCGTGCCGGAATAGGGCTTATTGCAAAGCACGCCCCGGCCGGTGGCCGCACGGAACGCGGAGAGAATCTCCTCCGGGAATCCGTCGGGATAGGTGGGCATGGGCCGCTCGGACACGACACCCGCCAGTTCCCAATGGCCCGTGGTGGTATCCTTGCCCCGGGATTTTTCCATCAGGCGGTACACCGTGGAGGGGGAGGGGCCATAGGTACCCATCCAGGTGACGCCCTGCATGTATCCCATGCCCAGGCGGCGCACGGTTTCACAGCGGAAGGCCGGGTCCATGGAGATGCGGCGGAGGGTATTGCAGTCCGGCACGTCCCCGAATGCCTCCGCATCCGGTGCGGCACCGATGCCCACGGAATCCAGGACGATCATAAATACCCGTTTGATATCAGCCATTCAGTTTCACCGCCGTTCTCAGCGCGATCTCCATCATTTGTGTAAAGGTGTTCTGCCGCTCCAGGGCAGGCAGTGCCTCGCCGGTGATCAGACTGTCGGAGATGGTGCAGATGGCCAAGGCGTTCTTGTGCAGCCGTGCCGCGGTCATATACAGGCCGGCGGCCTCCATTTCCACGGCCAACACACCCATCTTCATCCAGCCGGCGTTGGCATCCGCGTCGTCGGAATAGAAGGTGTCGGAGGACAGAAGATTGCCCACATGATACCGCGCGCCCACGGCCTCCGCCGCTTCGATGGCGGTGCGCATCATGGTGTAGGATGCGATGGGAGCAAAGGTGCCAGACAGCTTGTACTGATCGCCAAAATGGGAATTGGTGCAGGCGCCCATGCCGATGACGATATCCCGGACGTGCACGTCCTCGGACATAGCCCCGGCGGAGCCAATGCGCATGATATTTTCCACACCGTACTCGGTGTACAATTCGTAGGAATAGATGCCGATGGAGGGGATGCCCATACCGCTGGCCATGACGGAAACGGGGACACCCTGATAGGTGCCGGTGTATCCATTAATGCCGCGGACGTTGTTCACAAGGCGGACGTTCTCCAAGAAATTCTCCGCGATAAATTTGGCGCGGAGGGGATCGCCGGGCATCAGGACGGTTTTCGCGAAATCGCCGAGGGCGGCGCTGTTATGAGGGGTTGCCATAGTGGTTCTCCTTTCAGTAACTTCCCAGTTGTTCGTTCTTTACGATTTTCACGATGGAGCTGGTTCCCAGACGGGAAGCGCCCAGCTGAATGAAATTCTTCGCATCGGCGATGGAACGGATGCCACCCGCCGCCTTGATTTTCACATGAGGTGCCACATGCTTCGCAAACAATGCGATATCCGCCGGGGTGGCACCGCCGGTAGAGAATCCGGTGGAGGTCTTGATGAAGTCCGCGCCGGACTCAGACACGATCTCGCACATACGGATTTTCTCCTCCTCGGTGAGCAGGCAAGTCTCAATGATCACCTTGAGGAGCCGTCCGTCGCAGGCTTCCTTAACGGCACGGATCTCATTCAGAACATAGTCGTGGTCCCCATCCTTCAGCCGGCCGATATTGATGACCATATCGATCTCGGACGCGCCGTTTTTCACGGCATCTGCCGTTTCCGCGCATTTTACGGCCGTAGTAGCATAGCCGCAGGGGAAACCAATGACGGTGCAGACGGGCAACCGTCCCGCCAGATACTCGGCGGCGCGGGATACGTAATCTGCCGGGATGCAGACAGATGCCACTTTATACTTCATACCGTCGTCGCAGATCTGACGGATTTCCTCCCACGTTGCCGCGGGGGCCAGAAGAGTGTGATCCACATAGGAGAGTATTTCTTCGATTTTCATGATAAATCCTCCGTTATTTTTTGTACTTCTGTTTACATTATACTGGTATATAGGGGAAAAATCAACGTATTTTCGTAAATACCCACGAGGAAAATTCCCGCCGCCGCCCTTGCAAGGTCCGCCGTTTTGTGCTATCATTATACAGGCATATCCGACCGACCTCCGTCGGCACATTTTATAGGAATCAGGTAACATCATGAAACACAATTACCACACCCACACCGTCCGGTGCCGCCATGCGCAGAACACGGAACGGGAATACATTGAGGCGGCCATTGCCGCCGGTATTCAGACACTGGGCTTTGCAGATCACGCGCCGCAGATCTTCCCCGGCGATTACTACTCCAACTTCCGTATGCGTCCGGAGGAGCTCTCCGACTACTGCAGCACCCTCCGCGCGCTGAAGGACGAATATAAGGACAAAATCGATATCAAGATCGGTCTGGAGGCGGAATACTATCCCGCTTTGTTCCCCGCCTTGCTGGCCCTCATCCGCCCCTATAAACTGGATTATCTGATCCTCGGTCAGCATCTGGATGATAACGAGATCGGTCTGAAGAACAATTTCCTGCCCACAGACAAAGAAGAAGATCTGATCCGCCACACCTCCCAGGTGCTGGCCGGACTGCACACGGGCTGCTTCACTTATCTGGCCCACCCGGATCTTCTGAACTTCACGGGAGACGACGAAATCTACCGCCGTCATATGCTTCCCTTCTGCCGGGAGATCAAGGAGATGGACATCCCCCTGGAGGTGAACATTCTGGGACTGACCGCAAAGCGCAACTATCCCTCCGAGCGGTTCTACCGCATCGCCGCCGAGGCAGGCAACCGCTTCGTGCTGGGTGTGGATGCCCACGCAGCCGGTGCCCTCACCGATCCCACAGGCGAGGACATGGCACGGGAATTCTGTCGGAAAATCGGCATCACCCCCGAGGAAGACGTAACGCTGATCCCGCCCACAAGATGACAAAAAACACCCGCATGGATGTCCATGCGGGTGTTCTGTTTTGCATTGCGTCAGGAGGGAGATCAGCCTCTCTCGCCGCACTGCCACTTACGGCGAACTTCGTCGTAAACAGCGTCTTCGATAACCTCGTCCTTATTGGCCTGCATGATGTTGCAGGGAACATACTGATCGCCGCCAACCTCAGGGAAGGTACAGAAGGTGTCGTTGCGGAATGCGTCGCGCTCTTCCTTGTTGCGCAGGTTCGGGATGTCGATACCTACGTTCTTGTTCATGATGGAGCGGAAGCCCAGGATACCGGGGATACACATATCCACTGCCTGGTATACATCGATGGTGTAGGGCTTAACGTCGTCGTTGCCCAGCAGTCTGTCGATGAAGTAGTTGGTGGTGAAGTAGTCTCCGCCGCCGTGTCCGGCGCCTCTTGCGCGCTCATCCGTGAACTGAGGAGTGTAGGAGAACCAGTCACCGGTGCAGTTCTGCTCGCCTTCCTGACGAACGTGCAGCATTCTGGAGTTAAAGCGGTCGGTTTCCATAACACCGCGATCACCATACAGAATGTAGTTGTTGCCGTGACGGCGCAGGTTCATGTCGATGCTCTTAACGATAGCACCGTTCTCCAGGGTCAGAAGCAGGGTACCGGCGGAACCGGAAGGATCACCCAGCTTACGCATGAAGTCCATGTTTCTGGTCTCAAAGCCGCTTACGCGAACCGGACGCAGGCCCGTCGCGAAGAGAACGGGACCGATGGAGTGCGTGCAGTAGAATACGGAGGACATGTTGTTGCGCCAGTGATTGCGCTCACCGTATGTAATGCTGGGCCAGATGGAGGAGCAGTCGTGCAGATATTCGCACTCAGCCTGCATCAGTTCACCGATATCGCCCTTCTTGTAGCGAATCATCATCTCAAAGGTGGTGTTGAAGTAGCAGTAGTTCTCAGCGTAGGTGTAGATCTTACCAGTCTCTTCTACAGCCTCGATCAATTCAACCGCTTCCTTCATGGTAGCGCAGGTCAGGCACTCGCTCATTACGTGACGGCCGCTCTTCATGATGCGAACCGCGTAGGGAGCGTGCTGGTTTGCGTAGTTTGCCAGAACAACCGCATCCATATCGTGCTGGATGAATTCGTCGAAATCCTCATACAGAGCAACCTTCAGACCCTTGGCCTCTGCCATCTTGCCGGCAGCGTCCAGAGAAGGACGATACTTATCGCAGATAGCAACCAGTTCTGCCTGTCCGTCAGCACGGGCCAGAACCTGACCGATCATGGTCTTACCACGGCCGGCGCCAAACACACCAATCTTAACTTTTCCCATTGTGAAAACCTCCTAAAAATAATTTTCGTTCCTACAATATACGCGCGCGCACGCGCGATATATTCCACTTGGGAAGTGTACACAGCGTTTTGCTTGTACAGTTCCATTATACACGGAGAAATCGCCAACGTATATGGAAAAAATCAACTATAACATGGAATCGTTCCATTTTTTCGTTGACGAGCCCCAAACTTTATGGTAGAATAACTACAGTAAAGCGAGTTTTTGCGGAGGAAGTCATGGACGGCAACATTTGCAAATTTGTCCCGGTGCGGGAAGGCACCGATGTGCGGGTTCTGAACTTTGTCTACGAAAAAAAGCCGGAAGTACTGGCCATGCACCGTGTCCAGTCCTATGCCGGGCTCTATCTGGTGGTCCGCGGCGAGGGCACGCTGCATATCAATGGGGGGCATTACCCCATCCGCACGGGTTCGATTTTTTTGACGTTTCCCCTGCAGCAGTATTATATTGAACAGCGAAACGGGCTGGAATATATGTATATCACCTTCGTCGGTCAGCGAATGCTTTCCATTGCGGAGCGGGTGGGACTGAATGAAAAATCCATGCTGCGCACGGCATCGGAAGAACTGCTGCCCTTCTGGAAAACCGCTTTGAACAACAGCACCCCCGGCAATATTGATCTGGTGGCGGAGTCGGTTCTGCTCTATTCTCTGGCCCATCTGACATCCGAAACGCACGCGTTTGCCCCCGGCGATGCATCCAAGCACAAAAACATCAGCGTGGCAGGACGGATCCGTGAGTATGCGGATGCCCACTATTGCGATACTTCCCTGACCCTCTCCTCCCTGGCGGAGCAGATGTCCTACAATCCCAAGTATCTCTCCGACTGCTTCTCCCGTGAATTCGGGCTGGGCTTCCGGGAATACGTGCAGTCTCTGCGGATCCAGCGGGCCTGCGAGCTGATGCAGAGCGGCGTCACCTCCTCCAAGGAGATCGCCTATCTGATCGGCTTCAACGATCCGCTGTACTTCTCCAAGGTATTCACCCGGGTCATGGGCAAATCCCCCCAGCGGTTTATCGCCGATCTGAAAAAACAGAATCAACATAACGAAACTCCGATCGAATGATCGGAGTTTTCCTTTTTATTGCACCGCGGGGGACGGATAATCGGCTGTATTCTGCTCCGCCCGGCGGGCGCGGATTTCCTCCCGCAGGGCATCCAGCGCGTCAGACAATCCGCCCACGGAATCGATAAGGCCGATCTCCACCGCCTTATATCCGTCGATGATAGAGCCCACATCGGTGGCGATCTCGTCGGTGCGGAGCAGAAGATGACGGAACTCCTCCTCGCTGACACCGGAATGAGCGGTGATAAACCGGATGATGCGATCCTGCATCCGCTCAAAATAATAGTAGGTCTGGGGCACGCCCACTACCGTGCCGCTCATACGGACGGGATGGATGGTCATGGTGGCGGAGGGAACGATAAAGGATCGGCGGGCAGACACCGCCAGGGGCACGCCAATGGAATGGCCTCCCCCCAGAACGATGGACACGGCGGGCTTTTTCATGCTGGCAATCATCTCCGCGATGGCCAGCCCCGCTTCCACATCCCCGCCCATGGTGTTCAAAACGATGAGCATCCCGTCGATCTCCTCGCTCTCCTCGATGGGAACCAGCAGGGGAATGATATGCTCGTATTTGGTGGCCTTCTGATCGCCGGGCAGCACATAATGCCCCTCGATCTGGCCGATGATGGTCAGGCAGTGGATCGGCTCCCCCTGTCCGCGGGAGATCACACCACCGCTTTTGATGATATACTCCAGATCCTGCGTATTATTTTTGCTCTCGGAATCCCCGGTATCCGTATTCTGCTTGTTTTCGTCTGTCATGCTGCATCTCCGTTTCTTTTTTGGTAGTATCGGCATGACAGGAAGCCTTTATGCAGCCGGGCAAAACAAAAGGGAGGATCACACCTCCCTTTGCCATTATTTGCTTTCGCTCTCGCTTTGCTTGCCGCCGCGGATGTATTCGCTGGGCGACATGCCCACGATATTTTTGAACACGCTGGAGAAATAGAAGGGATCCTTGTATCCCGTCAGCAGGGCCACATTCTTGATGGCGGTCACGCCCTGATCCAACAGGAACACCGCGTTCTGGATCCGCACATTGGTAAGATAGGACGAAAACGTAACGCCCATGGCATCCTTGAATACCCGGGAGATATACTTACTGCTGTATCCCAGGTTGTCCGCCATGGTCTGGAGATTCAGATCGCAATCCGTGTAGTTATCCTCCACGTATTTCCGGATGGTAACGATCAGATGCTCCTCCTCGCCGATATCCGCCGGTGCCATTTCACCAAAGGTATACAGAAGCACGCTTTCGCTGATCAGGTCCAGGTTTTTCTCCCCCGCCTTGGCGATGGCATTTTTCCAGAACGACACAACTCCCTCGTGTCCGTCAAATACGCAGTGGATCGGCGAAATGCCGAACCGGGAAAACAGCTCCTCACTGCGGTTGCCGTTGAAGGAGATATACATATAGCGAAGATTTTCCGTGCTCTCGATCTTGTAGGGAAGCTGGGCGAAGGTAAAGAACACATTGCCCGCGCTGATCTCCCGGGTCACAGCCTCCGTACACACGCGCCCTTTTCCGCTGACGACCAGATACATCACATTATTGGCAGGCAGCGAGCTGGAGGTTCGACATTCCTCCGACTTTTCAAAGACAAACCTGGTGGTATAAATTCTGCCTTCGTTTCTGTCCGAAATAAACTTACAGATATTTTG
>JAZQFQ010000110.1:0-10023 GCA_045539595.1 Eubacteriales bacterium
AGGCGTGCCTTCTCCTGTGGGAGAAGGGGGACCGTTCGCACGCGAACGGTGGATGAGGAGTAATGGTTTGTATAGACACCTCATCCGTCATCCGCTGCGCGGATGCCACCTTCCCCCACTGGGGAAGGCTATGATGTCATACCGCATTTACGGCGGCAGGGCAAGTGATGCGAGTGATAGAATATCGTGCGTCTTTAGATGCTTGCCGGCAATAGCCCCTTATAGGGGCAGAGCAAGCCTCCGGCTTTGCCGGAGGTCCTGACTAGGATTTTTTCTTGGGGATGAGGGCGAAGATCAGGATCACGATGGCACCGATGATGAGCAGGGTGATGATGATGCCCAGCATGCTGCCGCCGTCCTCCTCGGTGGTGCCCGCGGTATCGCCTACCGTATCGCTCATGTCGCTCATGGGGGAGTCGCCCGTGTCTGCCGTGCCGTCGATGACGCCGTCGCCGCTTTCGGTGGGGCCGGATGTGTCGCCCAGATTGCCCTCGCCGGATCCGGTGTCGAACATGCTGTCGGAGCCGCCATTGCCGGCACCGCCATTATTGCCTGCGCCGCCGTTGCCCATATCGCCGGAATTGCCCATATTGCCCTGGCCATTCTGGCTTCCGTCTATATTCGAGCCGTTTCCGTCGGATGTGCCCATGGAATCGGAGGCGCCGGTGTCATTGGGCGTGCCCTGGTCGTTTCGGGGGGCGAAGAAGTTCTGCATGGCCTGAGGATTGCTTCGGCTGCCCATATCGGCGGCAGCCACGGGGAGAGTCAGAAGAGACATGGTCAGAATGGCCGCTGCCGTCAGTTTCAGTGTACGATGTTTCATAATAAACCGCCTTTCGGGGAAGTTGTTGATCTGTGCGAGGTTAGTATGCGGCGGCCCGGCGGCGATTATGCGCATCGGTTGCAATTTTGTTTGGGAGGTGGTATAATGGGCACAGTATAACGAAAATTGACACCGCAAGACAGGCGACTGTGCCCGCGAGTTTGGTGTGGTGTCGGTGAGCGACCCCATTCCGCCTGTGGCGGAACAGGCACCAAACTCCAAGGGGGATCATTCCTGTAAAAGGTAACTTTTCTGCGCCCCTATATAAAAAACAAAAACTCACAAAGGACACACAAAATGGAAACGAAACGATTTACGAAGAACGACAGCGGATTCATCTGCGCCCATTGTGGAAAGGAAGTAGAGCCCCTGGGCTACACCTCCCGCAATCATTGTCCGTTTTGCCTGTGGTCCCTCCATCTGGATGAGAATCCCGGCGACCGGGCATCGGACTGCGGCGGGCAGATGGAGCCCATCTCCGCGGAGCCGGATCCGAAAAAGGGATTTATTATCACCCACCGCTGCACCAAATGCGGGGCACTCCGCCGCAACAAGGCCGCCGCCGAGGCGAAGAATCAGCCGGATAATATGACGAAACTGATCAAACTGACGGCGAAACGGTAAAGCATATTGAGCCGCGAAATGGAGGCGTTCCTTGGAGCATAAAGTATTATTAGTACTTCTCACCTTGGTTGAGGGGCTTGGTTTGTGTGTAAGTTCCTATATTGGAGCCAAGCGGAGACACAAACAATTCGGCGTGGTTGAACCAAGTAGGTATGATAAGGTTTTGCCCAAAGTCGTCCAAAAGTATTTTAAGATCGGCAGAAGACGCTTGCCGATGGCGTTATGGTATCGATATATAGGGGCGTTTGCTTTTCTTCCCCGTTTTTTGGTATTGTTTCTTTTGTCACTGGTTTTGCCGCCCCATTGGTATTGGCGGTGTTATCTTGCCGGTATAATGTTGTTGGTGCTTTTTACAGTACCTTTGCTGATCTTGGAGGGTATTACCGAGTGGAGAGAGTACAGAGAAAAGAAAAAAAGACGCAAGGAAAAGAAGAAATTCACTCGGAAGGACTTTGAGCACGAGATGAGAGTAGGGAAAGAGATGTTCCGTATTTTTATTCTCGGTGATCCGGAGTCAAAAGCGTATGAAAAGTACGAGAAACCGGTGTGTCAAAAACTCTCTCATTGTGTTCGCAGGCAAAGTGGAAAAGAATATTTCCCGGAATCCAGCATAAAGTATGCTGAAGAAAAGATCATATCTCCCTATAAAAAATATGTGTTCTGTGAAATCACTGCCGATGAGAAAGGAAAAACGATTTTCTCTGTTTATGCGAAAAAGGATAAACGATGTATCTTTCAAAAACCGATTAAGAAAGGATGATAAGCGTGATTGGCTCCCGGAGGGAGCCATCTTAAAATAAAGGCAGGAGAATTTCTGCCTACGAAAATGCCGCATTCCACAAAAAAACCGGGCACCCGATGGGGTGCCCGGTTTTCTTTTAGCGAATGTCCTCTTGTACATTCTCCGGCTTTTCGTCCAACTGCCACGGATTGCGCAGAATGCCCTTCAGCAATTTGAGACTGGAGGCAAAATAGTATCCGTCGCAGATGCGCTCATCCGTGACCACGGTCAAATCCATGTAGGAATGTTTGTACACCGATCCGTCCGGATTCACTTCGTAGGAGCGCTGCTTCGCGCCGAAGGAAACGAAGATGGGACAGGTGCCGAAGTCATACAGGTGATGGTAGATGGGCGGGATGCCCAGCGATCCCATGGATGTAATGAAGAAGGAGCAGTGGAACGGGGAGAGATTCGTCAGGAACCGGGGAAGAAGGCCGAAATAATCCAGCAGCTTCAGCAGCCACACCACGAATTTCAGAAGAACCGAGGGGAGATAGGACAAAAACTTCGCCGTGTTGTCGAAATCTCCGCCGGGATTGTCCCGGTATTCCGTGATGACCCGGTTCAATTCATCATAGATCACCTGCAAGGTGGCGTCGCGTGGGACGGTGATCTTCACCACCGTGTCGGGGGAGTCCAGGGACATTTCTTTTTTGATGGTCAAAGAAATCTCCACTTCGTCCCGGGTCCACACTCTCTGGCCGCGGATGAAGCGGTTCAAGGCGGGACGCTGGGCGGTGGCGCGGACATAGGCGGCGATCAACAGATGCATCATGCTGACATTCTTCATACCCTCCGCCTGCTTCTCCTTGAGATACTTCTCAAGCTTCACGACGGGAATCCGGTCGGTGATCAGATTCTGACTGCCGACCCGGTTGACCATGATAAAGGGAGAGATCATGGCCATAGGGGAAATGGTTTTGACACGTCTCATGGTGGATTTGCGCTTTTTCTTTTTCTCCGGCTTGCCGGATGCGGGAGCCGGGGCGATGGCGGCGGATTTCTCCGGGGCCAGCGTTTCCATTTCGGGCATGGTATCACATCCTTTCGGTTTATTTACCGTAATGGGTTGAAGAAAGGGATGCGTTGATCAAATACTATTCTATCATAAAAATTTCGTTGTGTAAACAAGGATTGGTAATTTTGTGAACGAATTTTTGGGAACGGTGTGTTTTTTGGGTGGATATGTTTTGTGAATTCCAAACTGCACACGGCGGGACGTTCCGAGTTCGCCATGCGAACTCGCGGCGCCGTCCCCTACGGGATAACATAAATCTTCGCTTCACCCGTAGGGGTTGGCGCCTTCGACAACCCGTTCCGTAAAACCACCCCACGTTGGCGGGGCGACATTCGGCTTCGCCGAAGTCGGTGGATGTTGGCTCCGCCAATCCTGCCGTCCCTACGAGGCAACCTCACTCCCCACACCAAAGGAAAAAACCGCACGTTTCGTGCGGTTTTTTTGAGGTTATTGAATCCGGCCAGGCCGGAGTGTCAATCTTTTGCCTTCTCCCAGATGTCGGGAGCAATGTCCTTCAGCAGGCGCAGAAGCTCCTCGTCACCCATGGATGTGTTCCGGCCGGCGGCGTACTGGGCGTCCACCTGCTCCTTCATGGCGGCGACGATGGGGGACTGCTTCTCAATCCACAATTCGTGATGATTCTCCGTCAGGCGGGTGTTCAGCCACAGAGCGATGCCGGCCAGGCCGGAATGCACATCAATAGCCACCCGGGCGGGGCGGTTCAGCAGCTTGCCTGTGTTGAAGATGTTGTAAATTTCCTCGTCCTTCATCAGACCGTCGGCGTGGATGCCGGCTCTCGTCACGTTGAAGTTGGCGCCCACGAAGGGAGTCCGGGCGGGGATTTTGTATCCGATCTCGTTCTCAAAATACTCGGCGATTTCCGTGATCACCGGCAGCTCCATGCCGTCGGTGGTGCCCCGGAGGGAGGCGTACTCGATGACCATGGCTTCGAGGGGGCAGTTGCCGGTCCGCTCACCGATGCCAAGCAGGGAGCAGTTCACACCGGACGCGCCGTACAGCCAGGCGGTGGATGCGTTGGTGACTACCTTATAGAAATCGTTGTGGCCGTGCCACTCCAGCTGTTCGGGGGACAGACCGGCGTAGTGATTCAGACCGTAGATGATACCCTGCACACTGCGGGGCAGGGCCGCACCCTGATAATTCACCCCGTAGCCCATGGTGTCGCAGGCGCGGATCTTCACGGGAATGCCCGCCTCCTCGCCCAGCTGGCGGAGTGCCTCCGCGAAGGGAACCACAAATCCGTAGAAATCGGCACGGGTGATGTCCTCAAAGTGACAGCGGGGGCGGATGCCCATGTCGAGGGCACTCTTGACCACGCCCAGATACTTATCCATAGCGGCGGCGCGGGTCAGACCCATCTTATTATAAATATGGTAATCGGAGCAGGACACCAGAATGCCCGTCTCCTTGATGCCCAGAGATTTCACCAGCTCAAAATCCTTCTGGGATGCCCGGATCCAGGTGGTGATCTCCGGGAATTCGTACCCCAGATCCATGCACTGGGCGAGAGCCTCCCGATCCTTTTGTGTGTAGACAAAGAATTCGCTCTGGCGGATCAGTCCCTTGGGGCCGCCCAGCCGGTGCATCAGTTTGAACAGATCGGTGATCTGCTTCACGGTGAAGGGGGAGGTGGACTGCTGACCGTCCCGGAAGGTGGTGTCGGTGATCCAGATGTTGTCCGGCATCTGCACCGGCACGAAACGGTGGTTGAAGGACACCTTCGGTACGGAATCGTAATCGAACAGATACCGCTGCAAATTGGGGGTGGCGCGCTCCTGCAGAGAGTAACGGTAGGAGGACTGCTCGATCAGATTGGTCTGGGAGGAGAACTCTACCTTTACGTCGCTGGTGATGGCGTGACTGAATGAACTTTCATGGTTATGCATTTTGTGCTGGCGCCTCCTTCAATTTGGCGATGATGAGTGGATAATACTGTTAGTATACTATCATTTCTGCATTTTGTCAATACAATTCCTGCAATTAGTTTTGCAAAACTGCAGGATTGGCGAATAAAATTGCAAAAAGCAAGTGGTTTCGCCAAAAAAAGTACGTCCCCAAAGCGCAAAAAAAGGGCCTCTGCCAATGGCAGAAGCCCTGATTTTATTGGTTTTTTTGCAGCATTTCCGCCGCCCGGTCCAGATCGCCCCGGGCCAGATCGGCAAGTTTTGTGAGCCGTTCCTGCATTCCGGCCCGAATGCTGCCGGATTTCTCCAGCAGATCCGTCAGATGACGGGCGATGGTCTCGCCGTCCGCCGTGAAGGCGGGCAGGGTGTGCTCGCCCCAGCCGATGTAGTCCATGAAGGCGTCCACCTTCGGATCGTAGGACAGCGCCAGTGCCGGCACGTTCTCCGTGGCGGCAAAGATCAGCGTGTGCAGACGCATGCCCACCACCGCCCGGGCCCCGCCGATGGTCTTTCTCAATTCCGCCGGGGACAGATGGGGCAGAACCGCGGCATGGATCCCCGCCTGCATCAGCCGCACGGCGGTGCGGGAGCAGATGGCGTTGTCGTAGGAGGGCTGCATGGGGATCAGCAGAACGGAAAGGCCGTACTTCTCCGCAATGGAGGCCGCCGTGTCCGCCACGGTTTCCTCCATGTTCCGGCAGTCGATGCTGCCCGCCGTGTTCCCCGCCGTTTCTCTGAGGGACAAAACGATATAATCCTCCTCCGCCCGGGGCGACGCATCCGCCGCCGTTCCAAAAACGGGATCGGCACTCACGTGGATCCGCTCGGCGGGGATGCCCATGCGGATCAATTCCTCCCGGGACGCATCCTCCCGTACGCTGATGTAATCCGCGGAGGCCACCGCGTCGGCGGCGCGGATGCGGTTTTTCTCCCGCTCAATGGGGCCGATGCCGTTGGCATAGATCATCACTCTCACCCCGGCCCGCTTGGCCTGGCCGATCACCCAGGTGTAATAGAGCAGGGATTTGGTGCTGGTGGCGTCCTGCAGAAGACTGCCGCCGCCGCTGATCAGCATCTTCGCTCCCCGGATTTCCCGCCGTACCCGGTGGAAGGAGAAGCGGGGGATCCGCTTCACGCCCGGCACGGGCAGGGGGGATTTGCCGCACAGGGCGGCCACCCGATCGATGCCCCGGCGGTGCAGACCGTCCGTGATGGCCAGAAGCAGGGCGTCATCGCCGGTGTTGCCCGAGCCGTAGTAGCCGGAGATCACCACGTCGGGCCGACGGAAGATGTGCTCTCTGAGGGCCCGGTCGTACATGGCCAAAGCATCCTCCGCCATGCGGGATACGGAGTAGCACCGGGCGATCACGTCCCGGTTGTATTCGCCCATCTCCCGCCGGCGGGCGGGGGATTGGGCCAGGATTTCGATCACGTTGTCCCCGATGGTGTCCGCATCCGCCGCATCCCGGGTGCGGCAGCAGAAGTTGGTGGAGATAGCCTCCTCCTCGAGTTCCGGGGTGTAGATGCCCAGATGTCCCTGGGCGCCCGTCAGCACCACCGGCTTGCGGCAGGCCATGGCTTCCATGGCGGCACGGGATACGCCCACGAATACGTCCGCCTGGGGCAGAATTTTTGCAATATCCGACCGGGGGCCCAGCACAAAGATGTGCCCGCCGCCGATCTGTTTGTCGGTCCTCTCGGCCAGCTCCTTCAGCTCATCCAGACAGTCGCCGCCGCCGATGAGAATCAGCCGGGCATCGGGATGGGCCTCCACGATCCGCGGCATGGCCTCCGTGAGACGGAAGGCGTGCCACGCCACCGCCCGATCCATGCGGGTCACGCAGACGATCTTGTCCCCCTCACCCATCTCGGGCAGGGGATTTTCCGTGGGCGTGCCGTCAAACTGATCGATATCGATGCCGTTGACGGTCACGTCAATTTTCTTCGGGGATCGGTGGTACACATCCACCAGATACCGCTTCAGATCGTCGGATACGGCCAGCATCCGCTCGCCGGTGCGGGTCAGCATCTTCAGATACCATACGGGATCGAAGGTGTAGTGGAAGGTGGTCACGAAGGGAATATCGTATTTTTTCGCCAGATGATGGGTGATCAGACTGGGAATCCGGGCGTGGGAGTGGATCACGTCGAACTGCTCCTCCCGGATCAATGTATCCAGAATCCGCCATGAGCGGAGCATGGACGCGGGATCCTTCTTGTGCAGAGGGGCCGTTACGTGGCGGATCCCGCTTTCCGTCAGCGGTGCCACAAATACGCCTCCCTTGGAGGCCACAGTCACCTCGTGCCCCCGGCGGGAAAGTTCCCGGCACAACTCCAGAATGTGGGTCTCCGCCCCTCCAATGTCAAAACTCATAGTGGTCATCAATATTTTCATACTTTGTCTCCTTTGGCACTTGGTGGTGTCACCACATCTCGGATCGCGACAGGATCTCGTCCGATCTCAGCTTGTCCTCGCGGAACGCGGTGCGAAGCAGCTCGGCGGGGATAAATCCGTCGTATTTCTCATAAACGGGACACTCGCTCAGCCCGATCAGATGATCCAGCGAGATGCCGTCCCGGCGAATCCGCTCACCCATGGCGCGAAGCAGGGACAGGCCATCCCCCCGCTCCATGCGGAACATCAGATAGTAGCATCCCTCAAATTCCATCTTGGAAATCTTGAACTCATCCGCAAACTGGCCCATGTAGCGGCGCAGGGTGCGGAAGGATCTGGTTCCCAGCCAGGGGAACATGGCCCAGGTGTACCCCCCCAGATGAACGAGGGTGTTTTCCAGCATGCCCGTGTTCCGGGCCACGGCCCGGGCCAGCCGCAATCTCTCCAGCGCATCCGGCTTCAGATAGGGATATTCCGTGTCCTCGGCGAGCACATGATACATTCTCTCCAGAATCCGGGTGTGGACCTCGCCGTAATCGCCGGGCCATTGGATCTCCATCTTTCCCTTGACGGGATGGACGTAGATCAGCCGGTGGGGGATATCGAGTTCCTCCACCTCCCAGACCCGACCCGCCAGAGCAAACCGATCGCCCACCGGGGGCGCGGAGGTGATGGTGCCGATCTCGTCGGATCCGCTTCGGACAGTGAAATCCTCCGTGTCCTTGAACACGGCGAAGAATTTGAAGCTGGCGGTCAGCTTTTCGCCCCGCAGGCCCACGATCAGTTCTCTTTCCTCCGTCATCTCCAGAAATTCCTGGTCGATCATGGACTTCAGCAGCAGCCGATACTGATCTTTTGTAATGTGGGCAAAGGGCGGCAGGGAAAGAACCCGCTCACCCAGCGCCATGGGGGTCAAAGAGCCGGAGGACGCCAGAATCGATATGGTCTGCTGGAAGAGCAGACTGAAGGGGCACTTTCGGATAATCGGCGGCTCAATGAACCGATTTTCGATATACAGCTGTATGACGGCAATGGCCTTCAGAAGTTCCCAGGGGATCAGATGGGGCAGGGGGGCGTTGGGCAGCGGCTCCTCCTCCCGGAAGACCATCACCATCTCCGGGGGATCGCCCCGGCGGCCGCTGCGGCCCAATCTTTGGAGGAAGGACGATACCGTATTCGGCGATCCCAGCTGCACCACCCGCTCCAATTTGCCGATGTCGATGCCCAATTCCATGGTCACCGTGGCGCACGTCACCGCCTGGGTCTCCTCGTCCTTCATCTTGGCCTCCGCCTCCTCCCGGATGGCGGCGGACAGATTGCCGTGGTGGATCAGGAACACATCCCGCTCGCCCCGCCGCTCGGCAATCTGCCGGAGAGTGGCGGTCACGTACTCCGTCTCCTCCCGGGAGTTGGAGAACACCAGGGACTTGCGTCCCTTGGTCGCGTCGTAAATGTATTCGTATCCCGGGTCGGCGGCGGGATCGAAGGGTTTTTCCTCTTTTTCTCCCACCACATCCGGCAAAATGGCCGATGCACCCTCGGCCGGGATGGCGGGGGCTTCGTTTTTCTCTATCTCTTTCTTAATATTCCCAAAATTTAAGTCGTATATCACCGACGGCCCCGTGTGCTTGGGATCGGAGTCGTCGTGGGTGGGGGATTCGATGTAAAAATGCTCGATCCCCAGCCGCCAGCGGAGTTTTTCTCTTGGCAATTCCGGCACATAGGTGGATCGGCCCGATCCCGCCCCCAGCCAGGCGGCGGCCGCGTCGGTATCGCCAATGGTGGCGGACAATCCGATCCGGCGGGGCTGATAGCCGATGAGCCGTGCGATCCGGGCGATCTGGCAAAGGATCTGGTTGCCCCGATCCGTGCCCGTCAGGGTGTGGATCTCGTCGATGATGATGTATTTCAGATTCCCGAACAGGCGGATCACATCATTTCCCCGGCGCATCAGCATGCTCTCCAGGGATTCCGGGGTGATCTGCAATACGCCCCGCGGTGCGCGGAGCATCTTTTCCTTGTGGGAGCGCGCCACATCCCCGTGCCAGTGGAAGACGGGAATGTCCGCCTCGTCGGTCAATTCCGTGATCCGCCCAAACTGATCGTTGATCAGGCTTTTCAGAGGGGCGATGTACAGTACGGCGATGCCGGGGGTGTCGTCCCCGTAGATCTGGGAGAGGATGGGAAAGAAAGCCGCCTCCGTCTTGCCGGACGCCGTGGAGGAGGGGATCAAGAGATTGTGATCCGTATCAAAGATCACCCGGGCGGCGGTGATTTGCACCTCGTGCAGCTTCTGCCAGCCGCGGGAGTAGATGAACTCCCTGATAAAGGGAGCGTATGAATCAAATACGGTGTCGGACATAGGAGACTCCTTTCTTGTGTGGTTTCTTTATGCAGGGGGAAGCAGGGATTTGTGTTTCCTGTAGGGGCGGTCATTGACCGCCCGCCACGTGCGGC
>JAZQFQ010000111.1:0-62733 GCA_045539595.1 Eubacteriales bacterium
GGCACGGTTGCCGTTGCTTCGTCCTCTGCCGCAAACGCAAGCGACAAAACGCCGAAGCAAAGGACAAAAGTCAACATGATTGCGAAAAGTTTTTTCATTGGTAGCCCTCCTTTTATTTTTTCAATTTTTAATGAGCATAATTATCAACTCATATATATATGACGAAAAATCGAAAATATTACGCAAAAAATTGCAAAGTTTACAATTTGTTTACATTCGAGGCTGCTTTAAGTGCTTTTTAGAAAAATATAAACTTCAAAAAAACGGCATTATCCCTTTGGAATAATGCCGTTAATGATAATGTCTTTATTTCCTCATAGCCGCAAGGTCACGGTAGTTGATTAATTTGATGCCGTGAGCTTCAATGTGCTGTCTGGTCTGCGGGTCCTTCATAACCTGATATTCCCAAACTCTGCGCTGCCATGAGCCTGTTGTACCCTTTAGGTCATCGGTTTCAATTGAGGGATGAAGATATGTTTCTGTTATGCCTTCGGGCATGTTTGCGTAGAGGTTATAGAGATATTCCTTGAAATCCTCGTAGCTCTTGTCCTGCGGTCCGCCCCATTCATTGGGAATAAGATGATCGGGAAGAGCCACGCCGTTAGCCTTTGCAAATTCAACAATTTTTCCGAATACCATATCAATCAGACTCTTGTCAACATTGATTTCAAGCATTGAGTTGCCGAGCATTGCATCGGAGAAGGTGCCGGGCAGGCGGAAGGGAAGACCGTATTCGCCTGCGATTGCAAGGGTTGACTGAAGAAGCTCAAATCTGCCTGTTTCAATGCCGTAAAGCGAACCCATGTGATTGTCGAGATGGGATGGATTGGTTAAACCGAGCTTTTTGCAGCGTTCAATCTGCGCTCTGATTTCAGCTTCAACCTCGTCAATGTCAACATTCTTTTCAACCTGATCGCTTTCGTGCCACATGAAGCCCTCCTCGTCACGGAGAGAATCGGTGTTGCTTGTGTTTACGGGTGCCCAGCGGTATTTTGACCATTCACTGGTGAATGTGAGGTGAACGCCGATTGCAAGCTCGGGATTTGCCGCTGCAAACTGACATGCTTCGGGTGCCCATGCGCAGGGGGTCATAATTGTTGAAGATGTGAGCGCGCTTTTTTCATCTTTGAGAAGCTCCATAACTGCGAGGTTTGCACCGCGGCACATGCCAAAATCGTCTGCGTTGATAATAAGATATCTGTCCATAATTATTTTCCTTTCCGAATTATTTTATATCATCATAATTGAGTTTATTGCCTGTAAATTTATTGACATCAAGCTCTTTATCGCCGATGAAGGCTTTGTCAACCTGCTTTATGCCTTTTACAAATTCCTTTGTGCCGGGGCAGAAAGGATAAAGACCGAGCACGCCGAAAATATACCAGATAGCGGTTGTGCCGTTATCCTCATCGCCGGGGAAACCGTCATCTTCATATGAGAATAATTCATCGCAGATTTTCTTTACCCAATATGCCGATTTTTCAACATCTCCAAGTGCGGAATAAATATAAGGAATGTGGAAGCTCGGCTGATTGTTCATGCCGCACTGACCGAAATCAACTGCCGCCATTTCGGTAATTTCGTGGATTTCACAGCCGTAGCCGATGATTTCGTAGTGAGGGGGAGTTGCGAAAAGCTCGTCGATTTTTGCGATGAGCTTATCTTTGCCGCCATAGAGGTCTGCAAGACCTTCAATGTCGTGGGGAACGGCAAAGGAGTTCTGCCATGCGCTGCCTTCGGTGTAGTCTCTTCCCCATCCGATTGGAGTGAAACCGGGTCTGAAGTTACCTTTTTTATCCTTTGCACGCATGAAGCCTGTTTCGGGGTCGAAAAGATTTTTATAGTTGAGCGCACGCTTTCTGTATTCCTTCTCAATATCGGATTTGCCGAGGATTTTGGCAATTTCGGCAATGCACCAGTCGCCGTAAGCGGCATCAAGAGTGAGGTTGACACTCTCTTTTTCCTCTTCATAGGGAACATATCCGAGTTTGCAGTAGCTCTCCGCACCGTTCCTGCCGAAGCGGCTGTGGGGAGCATTTTTTACGGAATGCTTTATCATTCCTTCAAGAGCAACCTCAAGCAAATCCTTTTCGATAAAGCCCTTGACCGCACCGTCACAGATAACGGCATCTACAAGTGTGCTGGGCATACATCCGCATTCGCCGATGGAGAGCCATCTGGGCAGCCAGCCGCTTTCTTTGTATTCGTTGATGAATGCCGCAAGCATTTCCTTCATTTCGTCTTTTGCGACGAGCGAGAAGAAAGAATAAACTGTTCTGTATGTATCCCAGAAGCCGTTGTCGGTGTATCTTACGCCCGGTCTGATTGAGCCGTCGTGCGGACAATAGTGAATTGCATTGCCCTTTGCATCGTATTCATAGCATTTATGAGGATAGAGAAATGCTCTGTACATGCAGGAATAGAAGGTTTTGAGCATCTTCTTATTCTTAGTTTCGATTCTGACTCTTGAAAGGTATTCTTCCCATTTGTTTTCGGCGAAATCCTTGACAGATTTAAGCGTTGCGCCTGAAAGCTCCGATTCAAGATTGAGAAAAGCCTGACTGAAGCTGATATAGGAGGTTGCAAGCTTTATTTCGGTTGATTTGTTTTTCAGTGCAATATGAATTCCTGCTTTTTTGCCTCTGCATTTTGTGCCGCTGCGGAATTTATCATCGTTGCTGATGAGAGTTTTATCAACATCAACACTGCCTTCGGGGAATTTAAGAACAATGTAATTTTTGAATTTCACAGCTTCGCCGCTCATATGCATGTCTGTTGAGGCATAAAGCGTGTTTGTCTTTTCGTCAAAGCGGAAGGAGTTATTACCCTTGACGGGAGTGACGGAAAAGTAGTTGTCAATATCTTCATCAAAGGCAACTTTTATAACCGCGCCTCTCTCTGTCGGAGCAAGCTCGAAATCTGCTCTGCAGCGAAGAAAACGGAACTTGAGATAATAGGGAGTGAGGATGGCATCCTCGGGTCTGAAGCCTGACCATCTGTCTTCGCCGTCAAATCCGCCCATTTTTCTGTTTTGAAGGCTGAAAAGCATTGCGCCGTAGTCGGCAATCCAGGGTGAAGGCTGATGCGTGAGGCGGATACCCTCAAGGCTTCGGCTGTCGGGATGATAATACCAGCGAATGTTGTTTTCAACGGTCTGCGGAGCGAATGCCGCCATGCCGAAAGGAAGCTGAACAAGGGGCAGGGTGTTGCCGTTTGAAAAACGGTGAACCGATTTGCTGCCCTGCTTTGTGTTAACCAGATTGCAGTATTTCATATTTATTTCTCCATAATAAGATTTATCAGATTTTCGACGCTATAGAAGCGGCTTTTTTTCATTGAACGGTTTAAAAATTCCATGTTGGGCGCCGAATGCTCAACCTCTTTTGAAAAACGCTGCATGATTTGCGTTCGCTTTTCTTTATCGGCATTTACGGCTGCATGAAGTTTTTGAATGATAACAAATGACACTGCGGCAAACTTTGATTTTGTGAGCAGGTCTCTGTCAAAAACCGCAGTCATAAAATAACGGAACACAAAATACACCATCAGATGCTCATATTCCCATTCAAACGCTTTGACCGCATTTGTGTATCCGGAAATATCTGCGGATTCTGCATCGGAAAGGGCATCTTTCCACGATGTGTCAAGCATTTCAAGCTCACGGAAATCGGAAAAATATTTTTTTGCCGAGCCTGTTGCTCTTCTCGGAGAGTAACAGGACTTTTCTGAATTGAAAAAGTTTTCAGTAATCGCCTCGCGGATTTCGCTGCATTCGCAGCGTCTTATGCGCGGAGCGATTTTTTCGGTAAAGAGCAGAAAAGCACAGATCCTTTCGTTGATTGAAAATTCTCTGCTTTGAAGTATATCAATCGCCTTTTTTCGTGCTTCGAGAAGTGTAAAATACATTTCTGCATCAATATCCGTGGGCTGAGGAAAATCAAGCGTGTTTTCTGTTTCAAAGGTTATGGGTTCGCTGCTTTGCATTATGATTCTTGCCGCTTCGGGGCAGGAAAGAGAAATTCCCGTTTCGCTCCTTGCGCCGAAATATGTTATGTGTCGCGGATATTGGCGGCAGGTGCGGCAAAGATTTTCGTGACCGAGCTCCGTATACATTTCGCAAAGACCGCTTTCAAGCAGAAACGGGCATCGGTTGTCGACGGGAGCAAACACCGTGTCGCCGTCCTCATCAACGGAGATAACGCTTTTGATTTTATCGCCGAAGCTGCCCTTTACGGCTCTGTATTTTTTCAGGCTTTCCTCATCGGCAACAACCGCCCAGCCTGCACAGCAGGTGTCGGTGCATTTATCGGCGATGCAAGAAAACCGTTTGTAATAAACGGGATAAGTATTTTTCATTTTCACTCCAAAAAGCGGGTGACCGCAAAGTCACCCGCTTATATTGATATTCCTTATTCGGGAGCATATTCTGCGCCGCCGTTTTCGGGCGATTCTTCAGCAACATCCTCTTCGGGATTTTCTTCGGAGAGCTCCTCGGGAGGAATTATTTCGCCGTGTTCGTCTGTTACAACCTCGGTTTCGGGAACATAAACGATGAGATATACCGTTGTTCCCGGTGAATATGCTTTTTCGTAGCTGGGAGACATTGAAATTATTTCGTTTTCTCTGTAATTACCGTTGGATGTTTCATTCTTTTTGCAAACGAAGCCAAGCTCTTCAAGGCGTGTGACGGCTTCTTCATAGTCGGAGCCGATAACATTGGGAAGAATGATTTCTTCCTTGCCCTTGCTGACATAAAGAATGATTTCGGTGCCATGAGCAACCATTTCGTTGGGCTGGATGCTTTGACCTATGATATATCCTTCGGAAACCTCTTCGTCATAAACATATTCGGGATCGCCGAACTTGAAATTTTGATTGAATACGGGGTTTGATGAAATGTCAAGATAGCTTCTGCCGATAAAATTGGGAACGGCAACAGGCTCTGCCTGAGTCTGCTCAACCGCGGCAACTGTGGTGCTTTCTGAATTTCCGATGTCTATTGAAAGCCTGTCGCGGAAGACCGTGAAGGCAAGAATGATGAAAACAACAAGACCCACTGCTATGCTGATAACGGCGGAGGTAACAATAATCTGTGCGCCGCCTTTGTTCTTTTTGTTGCTGTTTTTATTTGCAGGGGGAGGAGACGCGGGCTTACGGGGAGCAGGTGCGCCTGTGGGTGCGGCAGGAGGAACTGCGGTTCTCTGCTGATACTGACTGCTGACTGCGGTTGCAACGGGAGAGGCCGAAAGCTCTGCCCTCAGCTGTTCAACGGTTCTTGTTCTGTCTTCTGGAAGAATCTGAAGTGCGTTGATAAGACCGTTGATAACATATGCCGGAAGCGCTTCCGCAAATTTGCCCGGAACCATCAGACGGTCGTTTGACATTCTTTCTTTTGCCGAAATCGGATCACTGCCTATGAGGGTGCGGTAAAGCACGGCGGCAAAGGAATAGATATCGGTCCATGTTCCCTGGCTGCCGTCGAAGCCGTACTGCTCAATGGCGGCATAGCCGTCAAAAAGCTGGCTGTTGAGGTCGCTTCTTGCGGTTCTTGCGGCTCCCGTGCAGAAGCCGGTTATTTTTATTTTACCATCCGCTGAAATAACGAGTGTGGACGGTGAAATTCCCTTATGGATTATTCCTGATGAATGGAGCGTTCCGAGGGTCGAAAGGATAGGCATAAGAATCTGCCTTGCCTTTTCCCATGAAATATAGCCTGTTTTGCTCCTGAGGAGAAAATCCCTTAGAGTGATTCCCTCAAAATGCTCATAGATAGCGTAGGATGTTCCGTAGTCCTCAACAACATTTGTTACGCTGATGAGGGCGGAAAGGCCCTTGAGTCTTGCAAGCTTTGTCCAGAGTTCTTCGAAGCTCTGGCGAAGCTCCGCAAAAACATCCTCGCTGCCTCTCATAACCTGAAGAGTGAGGTTTGAGGTTGTTCTCGTAGTAAACGAATCCGGAATGAATTCTCTGATTTTAACGGCTTTTTTCTCTGTGAGATCCCAGCCGATATATGTTGCGCCTTCGCCGTTATATTCAAGCATTTTTCCGACAAGATATCTGTTTGATATAACGGTTCTTATCGGAAGATAAGGCGGAATCTGAGCTGATTCCGAAAGAAATCCGCAATGGGGGCACTGCTTTGCCTCGCCGATTTCACGCATACAGCCCATGCATAAATTATCTGAACTTATCATTTAAGGTTCTCCTTGCCGTCAGGCGGTAAAATAAAAAACGCTGCCGTACTCTGTATTATAAACCAAAGTAATGATATCAAATATGTGCATTTTTGTCAACGAAGGTGACATTATTGTAACTTTTATCGTCAAATTGTTAAACTTTTCAAAGAATAATTTGGCAGTAATATTTGTGAGATGCACTTGAAAATATAAATAATAATTGTTATAATGTTACTAATTAAAAAGCGGAGGCTTGTGTTTTTATGAAAAAGGATAAAGGAAATATCCCGATTTATTTGTTCCACGAGGGCACTAACGCCAAGGCATACGAGTTTTTGGGCTCGCATCCGTGTGCAGACGGAGCAGTTTTCAGAGTATGGGCTCCGAATGCCGAGCAGATAGGCGTTGCCGGTGATTTCAACGGCTGGAATGCAGAGTGCGCGCCGATGAAAAAAATCAGCGACGGCATCTGGGAATGCACCGTTGAAGGCGTTAAAGAATTCGATTCATATAAATATCTTATCCGCACAAAGGACGGCCGCGATATATACAAAAGCGATCCATATGCTTTTCATGCGCAAACAAGACCAGACACTGCATCCAAATATTATCCGTCGCTCGACTTCGGCTGGACGGACAAGGCATGGATAAAAAAAAGAAAAAGCAGGGATATTTATTCTTCACCTGTAAACATTTATGAAGTTCATGCAGGTTCATGGCAGGTTTATGATGACGGAAATCCGCTTTCATACAGAGCTCTTGCTGACAGGCTTATTCCTTATGTCAAGGAGATGGGATATACCCATATCGAGCTTCTTCCCATTCTTGAGCATCCTTTTGACGGCTCATGGGGATATCAGGTAACGGGCTATTTTGCTCCCACCTCACGCTACGGCACTCCCGATGACTTTGCATATTTTGTTGACAAGGCTCATTCAATGGATATCGGCGTTATTCTTGACTGGGTGCCTGCTCATTTTCCGAAGGATGCCTTCGGTCTTTATGAATTTGACGGCACTCCCTGCTACGAATACCCTGACCCGAGAAAGGGAGAGCATTATCAATGGGGAACCAAGGTCTTTGACTACGGCCGACCCGAAGTTTGCTCGTTTCTGCTTTCCAGCGCAATGTTCTGGATTGAAAAATACCATATAGACGGACTGCGTGTTGATGCCGTTGCATCAATGCTTTATCTTGATTATGACAGAGATGACGGACACTGGATTGCCAATGTTCACGGCGGCAACGAAAATCTTGAAGCTGTTGCTTTTCTTCAGAAGCTCAACGAAAGCATTTTCAGAGAATACGGCGATGTTATGATGATTGCCGAAGAAAGCACCGCATGGCCTATGGTTTCAAAGCCGACATTTATGGGCGGTCTCGGTTTCAACTTCAAGTGGAATATGGGCTGGATGAACGATTGCCTTCGTTATTTTTCGCTTGACGGCATCCACAGAAAATATCATCACGACTGCCTGACTTTCTCGTTTTTCTACGCATTTTCAGAGAATTTCGTGCTTCCGATTTCGCATGACGAGGTTGTTCACGGCAAATGCTCGCTTATCAACAAAATGCCCGGCAGTTATGAAGAAAAATTTGCAGGAGTGCGTTCGTTCCTCGGCTATATGATGTCGCATCCCGGCAAAAAGCTTCTTTTCATGGGCAGCGAATTCGGGCAGTTTATCGAATGGAATTATAAGCAGCAGCTTGACTGGATGCTTCTTGATTACGATGCCCATAAGCAGCTTAAAAATTATGTTGCAGCCCTTAATGCTTTCTATCTCAAAAATGCTCCTCTCTGGGAGGATGATTACAGTTGGGACGGCTTCAACTGGATAGTCAGCGATGACAGGGATAATTCCGTTGTTGCATATATCAGACGCGATAAGAGCGCGAACGAAATTATTTCCGTTTGCAACTTCACTCCCGTAACAAGGCAGAAATACTGCTTCGGTGTTCCTAAAGCAGGCACCTACAGAGTTGTTTTCAGCTCTGCGATTCCCGAATTTGGCGGCAAGGGCGAAAGCACCGTCGGTTCGGTTAAGGCAAAAAAGAAAGCCATGCACGGATACGATTACAGCATTGAGATTGATATTGAAGGTCTCAGCTGTATGTATATAAAGAATACCTCAAGAAAAAAAGCGAATTAATCAAATCATGCAGGACACATAATGTGCCCGATTAAAATTAAAGGAGGAAACCCCTATGGCAGTAAAACCCGAATGCATAGCAATGCTCCTTGCAGGCGGTCAGGGCAGCCGTCTCGGCATTCTGACAAAAAACATCGCAAAGCCTGCCGTGCCCTACGGCGGCAAATACCGCATTATTGACTTCCCTCTTTCAAACTGCGTTAACTCCGGTATTTATACCGTCGGCGTACTGACGCAGTATCAGCCTCTTGAGCTGAATGATTATATCGGCAACGGTCAGCCGTGGGATCTTGACAGAGCCAACGGCGGCGTACATATTCTTTCACCTTATCAGCAGATTAAGGGTACTGAATGGTACAAGGGTACCGCAAACGCAATCTATCAGAATATCAATTTCATTGAAAGATATGACCCCGAATATGTTCTTATTCTTTCGGGCGACCATATCTATAAGATGGATTATTCAAAGATGCTTGATTTCCACAAGGAAAAGAACGCGGACTGCACCATAGCAATGCTTGAAGTTTCCTGGGAAGAGGCAAGCCGTTTCGGTCTTATGATTGTTAATGACGACGGCTCAATCAGCGAATTCGAAGAAAAACCCAAAAATCCCAGAAGCAACAAGGCATCAATGGGCGTTTACATTTTCAATTGGAAGAAGCTCAGAAAATATCTTATTGAGGACGAGGCAAAGGAAGGCTCGGGCAACGATTTCGGTCACGATGTTATTCCTGCAATGCACTCCGCAGGCGAAAGAATGTTTGCATATCAGTTTGACGGCTACTGGAAGGATGTAGGAACCATCAGCAGCCTCTGGGATGCAAACCTCGACCTTCTCAATCCCAAGGTTGACCTTGACCTCAATGATGACAGCTGGAGAATCTATTCCCGTTCACCCGCATCGCCTCCCCATTATGTGGGCGAAAATGCGGTTGTTGAGAATTCGATGATAACCGAAGGCTGCGAAATCAACGGAAAAACCGATTTCTCCGTTCTCTTTGCAAATGTTACAGTTGAAGAGGGCGCAGAGGTTAAATATTCAATCGTCATGCCCGGAACAGTAATTAAGAAGGGTGCAGTTGTTCAGTATTCGATAGTTGCCGAAAATGCAGTTATTGAAGAGGGAGCAGTTGTCGGCGAAAGCCCCGAAAACATGAATAACATTGAGGAATGGGGCGTAGCTGTTATCGGCAACGGCGTCAGAATCGGCAAGGGTGCAAAAATTGCTCCCGACACAATGACAGATAGCGATGTAGGAGGTGCTGAATAATGTCTGCAAAAAATGTTCTCGGCATTATCTTTTCGAATGCCTATGATGAAGCTCTTCCCCAGCTTACCGCACTGAGAACAATGGGCTCGATTCCGTTTGCTGCCCGTTACCGCCTTATTGACTTTCCTCTTTCAAACATGGTTAATTCAGGCATCACTCAGGTCGGCGTTATAACAAAGAGCAACTACCGTTCTCTTATGGATCACCTCGGAACCGGAAAGCCCTGGGACCTTTCAAGAAAAAGAGAGGGCATGACTCTTCTTCCGCCCTACGATACTCCCGGCGCAGGCATCACCATCGGCAAGGCTGATGCTCTTTACGGATGCATCGACTATATCAGCGATTCAAAGAAAGAGCATGTTCTTATGACAGACTGCAATCTTGTTTGCAGCATGGATTATGAAAAACTCATCAAGGCTCACACCGCCAAGGATGCCGACATAACAATCGCATATGTTAACGGCAAGCCCTCCGAGCTTGATAACGGAACAGAGCTTATTATGGACGAAGACGGCAGAGTTATCTCAACTGCTCTTATCGACTGCTACAGCGGAAACACAAATTATTCCGTTAAGGTTATGATAATCAGAAGAACTCTTCTCGAAAGACTTCTTCACGAGGCACACAGTTCAAAGATTGTTGACCTTGAAACTCTTATTTCCAAGAATGTCAAGCATCTGAGAGTTTACGGCTATGAAGTAACAGGCTTTGCAAGAGTTCTCGGCTCGCTCCAGAGCTATTACGACATCAGCCTTGAGCTTCTCAAGCTTGAAAACAGAAAAGAGCTTTTCGCTGCGGACAGACCTGTTTATACAAAGGTCAGAGATCAGGTTCCCGCAGTTTACGGCATCGGCGCAAATGTTAAAAATTCGCTTATTGCCGACGGCTGCCATATCTACGGTGAGGTTGAAAACTGTATCCTTTTCAGAGGAGTTACCGTTGAAAAGGGCGCCAAGATAAAGAATTCAATTATCATGCAGGATACTTTTGTGGGCGAGAATTCAAGCCTCAACTGTGTCATAATTGATAAGGCGGCAGTAGTTAAACCCAATAAAACGCTTTGCGGCGATTCAAATTATCCTGTCTATATCGGCAAGGGAATTGTTATCTGAGAAAGTGTGAAAACCAATGTCCAGTAAAAACATTCTGACAGGTCTCGTCTGTATTATTGCGATGATTCTTGTTGTTGTAGTTGTGCTCGTCAAGACGGGCGTGCTCGAAAATACAGACAGAACCACAGAGATGGAAACAATAATAGAAACCTCGGTTGTGTATGAAAGTCAGACGAATGAAGAGGGAAGCGTTGAGTTTGTAACATGGGTGCATACTTATCCGAAGCCCAAATATTCGTCAAACCACACATACCCCACAACCAAGAGAAAAACAACCGTTCCCAACCCCGACGAAACAACAGCTCCGTTTGTTGAGCAGTCGTCGTGGGTTATGGTTACGGACGAAAACGGCATGCCGCAGTTTGACGAAAACGGTGTACCGTTCACCGAGCTTATAACCTTTACCGTTCCTGCTGACAGCATAACAACAACCGAGCCTACCACGGAATTCGTTCCCAGAACGGAAGGCGTTGTTGTTACGAACATTTTTAAGCAGCCCGAAAAGGATGAAAACGGCAATCCCATAACCGAAATTGTAACTCTTGATGCACCGCCCACAACTCTTGCGGATATCTGGAGCGAAAATGTTCAGACGGGAACAACCAAAAAAGGATTTATCAATCTTGAATCCAACATTAAAAGAGATGACAGCCTTGCACAGGCTATCGTTGACCAGATAAACAGAGACAGAGAGGCGGCAGGCTTGCCTGCCCTTGAACATGCTACGGGACTTAAGGCAACAGCAAGAACTAACAGCATGGCGATTGCGCTGCCCGAGGTTTACGGTGAGCCTACTGCTCCCGATGCATATACTCTTACTACGGGTTACGGCGGAAACTCTGTTTATCAGACGGTTAAAGCGGCAAACAACGCAACGGTTATGAGTGCCGACACAACCCAGATAGGCGTAGGCGTTGTTGTTTATGAAGGTAAGTATTATACAACAGTTATCTTTAACTGAGAAAGGAAACGAAATGAAAGTTCTTTATGTTGCAAGTGAGGCTCTTCCCTTTGCGGCAAGCGGCGGACTTGCAGATGTTGCAGGCTCACTGCCTCAGGCTCTCAGAAGACGCAAGGTTGCATGCAGAGTGGTTATGCCTCTTTACGGCACAATCAGTGACGAAATGCGTTCAAGCATGAAATTCATAACCAATATAATGGTTCCTGTTTCATGGCGCAGACAGTATTGCGGAATTTTTGAAGCCAAGGCAGGCGGAGTTATATATTATCTCATCGACAATGAATATTATTTCAAGAGAAACACTCTTTACGGTCATTACGATGACGGCGAAAGATTTGCTTTCTTCTCAAGAGCGGTTCTTGAAATTCTGCCCTATATAGATTTCAAGCCCGATATCATTCACTGCAATGACTGGCAGTCGGCTCTTGTTCCCGTATATTATTCAACCATTTACGGCAACAGAGAAGGTTACACCGGCATTAAAACCGTATTTACCATCCATAACATTCAGTATCAGGGAAAATACGGAAACGAGATTCTCGGCGATGTTTTTGGTCTCGGAGAAGAAACAACATCTCTTCTTCAGTTCGGTGACTGCCTCAATCTGATGAAGGGCGGCATTGAGTGCGCCAACAAAGTAACAACCGTCAGCAACACCTATGCCGGCGAAATTCTTGACCCATGGTTCAGCCACGGTCTTGATCCCATTCTCAAGGAACGCTGCTATAAGCTCAGCGGTATCCTTAACGGTATTGACACAATCAATTATGACCCTGAAACCGACAAGGATATTTTTGAAAATTATTCTGCAAAAGCGCCCGAGGGTAAGAAGGCAAACAAGGCTGCGCTTCAGCAGATGTTCAATCTTCCCGTCAGAGACGATGTCCCTCTCATGGGCATAGTGACCCGTCTTGTTGCTCATAAAGGTCTTGACCTTATCAAGAGAATCATGTGGGATCTTCTTGCAACAACCGATATGCAGCTTGTAGTGCTTGGTTCGGGCGACTGGGAATACGAAGCTTTCTTTAAAGAGCTTGCAGCAGCCTTCCCCGATAAGGTAGGTCTGCGCCTCGGCTTTGTTCCCGATCTGGCAAGAAAGATTTATGCAGCCAGCGACCTGTTCCTTATGCCTTCAAAGAGCGAGCCCTGCGGACTTTCGCAGATGGTTGCGCTTCGCTACGGCTCAATCCCCATCGTAAGAGAAACAGGCGGTCTTAAGGACACAATTACCGACAGCGGCGACGGCATGGGCAACGGTTTCACCTTCAAGAGCTATGATGCCTATGATATGCTTGATGCAATAAGACGCGCTCTCGGCGCTTATTACGATAAGGAATACTGGCAGACTCTCGTTATCAGAGCTCTTAAATGCGATAACAGCTGGGGTCGCTCGGCAAGAGAATATATCAAGCTTTACGAATCAATCCTCTAAAAGCAATAAAACCACCCGTTTCAAAAACGGGTGGTTTTGATTGGATTATCTTAAAAATTCAAACGGCACGGGAGGACACTGCTCTGTTGCGGCACGGACGATGAAATCCTCCGCTTCGCTGACGAGGGTCTTAATTGCTTCGGGAACAGGCATGTCGGGAACGGGCTTTTTATTTTTTGACGGAGTGATGGCTTTGTATGCGGCAAGCTCGGCAATTCCGAGATACATAGGATTACAGCATACTTCACCGTTAACAAAAGCCCTGCCGCACCAGTTTTTCGGTAGATTTCCTGCTTTGGCTTGAATGAGAATTATTTTGTAAAGTGCGATTGCATAGAGCATATCAAGCTTCATGTTGCTTGCACTTTCCGTGTCTTTAATAAGCTGTGTTATAAGAGTTCCAGCTTTTATAAATGTTTTTCCGGTCGGAGCGGAATCCGAGGAAGGATCATCGCTCAGAATTTCGTTTGACAGAATATTCATTTCATTGCGATTTTTTGAGCGTCCGAGAAGATAGTCACAGGTAACACCGTAGAAATCTGCAACCCTTATCAAAAAGCTTTGCCCGCATTCTCTTATGCCTTTTTCATAATGAGAAAGCAGAGCCTGAGATATGCCGAGCTTTGCGGCGGCTTCTTTCTGGCTCAATCCCTTTTCTTTTCGAAGTTCGGTTAATATAATCGGAAATTTTTTATCCATAAGCAACTCCTAAAAGTATAATTATACTTAACTATTATACACTGTATTATACAAATTGTATATTGTTAAAAACCAACGAAAAACATTACCTTTTTTTGGAGGAAAAATGAAGTCCTACACCATTCATCTCATCCGAAATGCCCTCACCGATGAAAATCTTGAAGGCAGATATATCGGTCACACCAATGTTGAACTTAGCGAAGACGGCAAGGAGCAGCTCCACCTGATGAAAAACGAGCTTATTTATCCGCCCGTTGATGCTGTTTTTACCAGTCCTCTTAAGCGCTGTACCCAGACGGCAGAAGTTCTTTACCCCGACAGTAAGCCTATCGTTATCGATGGGTTTATCGAATATAATTTCGGCGAGTTTGAAAACAAAACTGCCGAACAGCTTGAAAAATACGAGGAATTCCCCAAATGGCTTGCCGGAGAAAAGGGCGTAAAGCCCCCCTACGGCGAAAGCAACGAAGATTTTTCAAAAAGAGTGTGCGATACCTTTGAAAAGGTCGCGGAGGGCCTTATGAAAACAGGCACTACCTCTGCGGCAATCGTTACTCACGGTGGCGTTATTATGACGATTCTTGCCGCTTACGGAATTCCTGAATATCCCATGCATGAATGGCTTACTCCGAACGGTTGCGGATTTACCGTTAAGGTTAATCCCTCGCTCTGGATGAGAGCAAAGAAATTTGAGGTTTTCAGCGAATTTCCTTATGAAAGAGAAGAATTACCAGATTAAAGGAAGGTTACAATGAATACATTTACCATAGAAAAAGACAGCTTTAAGCTTAATGGCGAGCCTTTCAGAATAATTGCAGGTGCAATCCATTATTTCAGAGTTCCTGCCGAATATTGGCGCGACAGACTCATAAAGCTCAAGGCATGCGGTTTTAATACTGTTGAAACTTATGTTGCATGGAATCTCCACGAGAAAAAAGAGGGCGAATTTGATTATTCGGATATGCTTGACATCGAAAAATTCCTTGACATTGCCGCGGAGCTTGGTCTTTACGCAATTGTTCGTCCGGGACCGTACATCTGCTCCGAGTGGGATTTCGGCGGTCTGCCCTGGTGGCTTCTTAAGAATGATTCGATGGCGCTTCGCTGCATGGATAAGGATTATCTTGCGGCGGTTGACAGATTCTTTGATGATTTTATCCCCAGAATTGTGAACCATCAAATAACAAAGGGCGGCAATGTTATTCTTGTTCAGGTTGAAAACGAATACGGCAGCTACGGCGACGACAGTGAATACATTCGATATCTTGCCGCAGGACTTAAGGACAGGGGAGTTGAGGTTCCTCTCTTCACTTCCGACGGTGCGGAATATCAGATGCTGACAGGCGGCACCGTTCCCGAAATTCATAAAACCGCAAACTTCGGTTCAAGGGCAAAGGAGCAATTTGAAAGACTTCGCGAGTATCAGCCCGACGGCCCTCTTATGTGCACCGAGTTCTGGAACGGTTGGTTTGACCACTGGACAGAGGAACACCACAGCCGCGATCCGCAGGATGCTGCAAACGCAATGGATGAGATTCTTTCAATGGGTGCAAGCCTTTCGGCTTATATGTTCCACGGCGGCACTAACTTCGGATACATGAACGGTGCAAACGATTATGATGCGTATGAGCCTACCGTGTCAAGCTACGATGATGATGCTCCCGTTAACGAAAGCGGTGACCTCACCGAAAAATACTATAAATTCAAAGAGATAATCTCAAAATATGCTCCGATTCCCAATGTTGAGTTGCCTGCACCGATAAAGAAGAAAAAATACGGAGAGATAGAATTTACCCATTTCGCAAAGCTTTTTGATAACCTCGATGTGCTTTCAGCTCCTGTTGAATCGGTTATGCCCCTGACTATGGAAAAGCTTGACCAGGGCTACGGATTTGTGCTCTATAAGGCGTTCGTAAGAGGTCCGAGAGGTCCTCAGCCCATAAGACTTCAGGATGTGCATGACAGAGGATATATCTATCTCAACGGTGAGTTTGCGGGCATTCAGTACAGAAACGACGAGAAGCCTCAGAATATTGTTGCTATCGAAGAAGATGGTGCAGAGCTTGCCGTTCTTGTTGAAAACATGGGCAGAGTCAATTACGGTGCAAAGCTCAAGGATGCAAAAGGCATAACTCAAGGCATTGGCTTCGGCAATAATTTTGTTTATCACTGGAAGAACTATCCGCTTCCGCTCGATGATGTTTCGGGCGTTGACTTCAAAGAAGGCGTTCCCGCATTTGACGGCGCTCCGACGCTCCTTAAAGCGGAGTTTGATGTTGATGAGTGCTGCGATACCTTTGTTAAGCTTCCCGACTTTAAGAAGGGCATTATTATAGTTAATAACCGCGTTCTTTCAAGGCATTGGGAGGTTGGTCCTCAGCGCTCGGCATATCTGCCTGCGCCTTTCCTCAAAGAAGGCAAAAACGAAATTGTTGTGCTTGAACTTGAGGGTTATCAGAAGCCTGTCGCAATTCTTGATGACGAACCCGATATAGGATGATTACGATATATTAATGTAATAAAAAATATAATAAAATTTTTATACATGCTATAATAATTTTACTATTAACAAAACCTGCGTCTTTTTTGAAATTCAAGTTTCGAAAGACGCAGGTCTGTTTTTGTATTCCAAAAAAGCATCAGCAAAATCAACAAATCTTAAAAAATAATAAACAAAGTTTTCTTAAAAAAATCTTAAAATTTCGTATGAATGCACAAATAAATTTGTTCCTAAAATTTATTTTTAAAATTTACTTGACAAAATATTTAAATATATGTATACTATTGTCTCGCATTGTTAAAGTGGAAATTAATACCCTATATTATCTCTTATATTACGCGTAATAATAAGAGATTCGGGTGTTTTTCCGCTGAATGGAAATTCGGCATTCCACATGGAAATGGAAGATTTAAAGAAACGGAGTGATTTAGCCTAATGCTGAAAATGAATCCCGTTAAAAGAGGAAGCTGCACAAGAATGAGCTTCGGAAAAATCAACGAGGTTATGGATATGCCCAACCTCATTGAAATCCAGAAGGCTTCCTACAAATGGTTCATCGAAACAGGCCTTAAGGAGGTTTTCCGTGATACGGCGGACATCACGGATTACACAGGAAACTGGGTGCTCAGCTTTGTTGACTACAGAATGGACGACAAGCCTAAGTACACGGTTCGCGAATGCAAGGAGCGCGATGCAACATATGCTGCTCCCATGAGAGTAACCGTTCGTTTGCAAAACAAAGAAACAGGCATCATCAAAGAGTCTGAAGTCTTTATGGGTGATTTCCCCATTATGACCGAAAGCGGCACCTTTGTTATCAACGGTGCAGAGAGAGTTATTGTTTCTCAGCTCGTTCGTTCTCCCGGTGTTTATTACGGCATGACCCATGATAAGACAGGTATCGAGCTTTATACCAGCACAATCAACCCCAACAGAGGTGCTTGGCTTGAGTATGAAACCGATGCTAACGACATTTTCTATGTCCGTATCGACAAAAACAGAAAAATCTATATCACCGCTTTCATCCGTGCGCTCGGTCTGAGCAGCAATGAGGATATCCGTGCTTTCTTCGGCGAAGATAACAAGCTTGAAGCAACTATGGAAAAGGATGAAACCAGAAACACCGAAGAAGCTCTTATGGAAGTTTTCAAGAAGCTTCGTCCCGGTGAGCCCGTTACTCTCGAATCCGCACAGCAGCATATCGACAATCTTTTCTTTGATCCCCACAGATATGACATTTCCAGAGTAGGACGCTACAAATATAACAAAAAGCTTTCAATGCTCAACAGACTTCCCGGCTGCACCCTTGCTCAGCCCGTTATCTCCGAGTATACAGGCGAGTTCCTTGCAGATGCAGGCGAGGTTCTCACAAGAGAGAAAGCTCTTGAAATAGAGAACGCAGGTGTAATGAAGGTTGTTGTTGCCTGCGAGGACGGCAGCGAGCTGTTCGTTATTTCAAACGGCATGGTTTATGCCGATGCAATTCTTCCTGTTGAAGTCACAAAGGCTGAGCTTGAAGAAATCGGAATCAACGAAAAGGTTCGCTATTCCGTGCTTCACGAAATCATCGAGAAGTGCGGCGCCGACAAGGCTGCTCTTCTTGCCGAAATGGCAGAAAAGTGCGACGACCTTATTCCCAAGCACATTATTGTTGATGATATCTTTGCATCAGTCAACTATGTTAACTGCCTCACCAAGCATGTAGGTAATGTTGACGATATAGACCATCTGGGCAACAGACGAATTCGCTCCGTCGGCGAACTTCTTCAGAATCAGTTCAGAATCGGTCTTGCAAGAATGGAAAGAGTAGTCCGCGAGAGAATGGCTATCCAGGCTCAGGAGGACGAGGACAAGATAACTCCCCAGACCCTTATCAACATCCGCCCCGTTATGGTGGCAATCAAGGAGTTCTTCGGTTCATCGCCCCTTTCACAGTTCATGGATCAGACCAACCCCCTTGCAGAGCTTACTCATAAGCGCCGTCTTTCGGCTCTCGGTCCCGGCGGTCTTTCACGAGACAGAGCAGGTTTCGAGGTTCGAGATGTTCACTATTCTCACTACGGCAGAATGTGTCCCATCGAGACTCCCGAAGGTCCCAACATCGGTCTTATTTCCTACCTTGCAACCTTCGCAAGAATTAATGAATACGGCTTCATCGAAGCTCCTTACAGAAAGATTGACAAGGAGACAGGCAGAGTTCTTGATGAAGTTGAATATATGACAGCGGATACAGAGGACGATTATATCGTTGCTCAGGCTAACGAAGCTCTTGACGAAAACAACTGCTTCGTCAGACAGAAGATTACCGCAAGACACAGAGATGAATTCATTGAAATCGACCGTTCAAGAGTTGACTACATGGATATCTCTCCCAAAATGGTTGTTTCAGTTGCAACCGCAATGATTCCCTTCCTTGAAAACGATGACGCAAACCGCGCCCTCATGGGTTCAAACATGCAGCGACAGGCAGTTCCCCTGCTCAAGACCTGCGCTCCCATTGTCGGTACAGGTATGGAATACAAAGCTGCTGTTGACTCGGGCGTAACAGTTCTTGCAAAGAAGGACGGCGTTGTTACAAAGGTCAGCGCAGACAGCATCATTATCAAGAATGATGACGGCACAAGCGATTATTATGAGCTTATCAAGTTCATGCGCTCAAACCAGGGCACCTGCACCAACCAGCGTCCTATCGTTGAAGCAGGACAGAGAGTTCAGAAGGGCGAGGTTATTGCTGACGGTCCCGCAACCGACCATGGTGAAATCAGCCTTGGCAAGAATGCTCTTGTAGGCTTTATGACATGGGAAGGCTACAACTATGAAGACGCCGTTCTCATCAACGAAAAGCTTGTTCGTGACGATGTTTATACATCAGTTCATATTGAAGAATACGAAACCGAAGCAAGAGATACCAAGCTCGGTCCCGAAGAAATCACCAGAGATATTCCCAATGTCGGCGAGGATGCACTCGGCAACCTTGACGAGCGCGGAATTATCAGAATCGGTGCAGAGGTTCACTCAGGCGATATCCTTGTCGGTAAGGTAACACCCAAGGGTGAAACCGAGCTTACCGCAGAAGAAAGACTTCTCCGCGCAATCTTCGGCGAAAAGGCAAAGGAAGTCAGAGATACTTCCCTCAAGGTTCCCCACGGCGAATACGGCATTGTTGTTAATGTTGAAGTTTTCACAAGAGAAAACAGTGATGAGCTTTCACCCGGCGTTAACAAGGTTGTTCGTTGCTATATTGCTCAGAAGCGTAAGCTCTCAGTCGGCGATAAGATGGCGGGCCGTCACGGTAACAAGGGTGTTGTTTCAAGAATTCTTCCTCAGGAAGATATGCCCTTCCTTCCCGACGGTACTCCTCTTGATATCGTTCTTAACCCCCTCGGTGTTCCTTCCCGAATGAATATCGGTCAGGTTCTCGAGGTTCACCTCGGCTTTGCTGCAAGAAATCTCGGCATCAATGTTATGACTCCCGTTTTTGACGGTGCGCATGAAGAAGACATCACTGAGGCCTTCAAAGAAGCAAACCGCATTGCTATGGAAAAGGCAGAGAAGGATGCTGCCGCAAAGGGCGTTGAATTTGATCCTTCAACTGTTCCTCAGCTCCGCCTTGACTGTAAGTCAATCCTTACCGACGGCCGTACAGGCAGACAGTTTGATAACCCCGTAACCGTCGGTGTCATGTATTATCTTAAGCTTCACCATCTGGTTGACGATAAGATTCACGCCCGTTCAACAGGTCCTTATTCACTTGTTACTCAGCAGCCTCTGGGCGGTAAAGCACAGTTCGGCGGCCAGCGTTTCGGTGAGATGGAGGTTTGGGCACTGGAAGCCTACGGTGCCGCATACACCCTGCAGGAAATTCTGACCGTCAAGAGTGACGATATCACCGGACGTGTCAAGACCTACGAGGCCATCGTCAAGGGCCAGAATATCCCGACGCCGGGCGTACCCGAAGCATTCAAGGTTCTTGTTAAAGAATTGCAGGCACTTTCCCTCGACATCAAGGTCCTGGACGAGAACGGTGAGGAGATTGAGCTGGCCAAGATCGGCGAGGATGATCTGGAAACACCGAATTATGTTTCCAGTGACAGCGACATCTCCGAGGATGATGTGGGCGAATCCGTGGCAACGGACGATCTGTTCGATTCCTACACAGAGGAAGATGCAGACGATGAACCCACCGATGAGCAGTTCGAAGCCGCTATGGCCAGCGGACTGGACCTCGACGACCTGGATGACGACTTTTGATCCAATACACGATAACTGAACAAAAGAAGGTATACTGCTGATGGAACGCAATACATTCGATTCTATAAAAATTGGTCTGGCGTCTCCTGAAATGATTCGCAGCTGGTCTCACGGCGAAGTCAAAAAGCCGGAAACCATCAACTACCGCACGCTCAAAGCCGAGCGTGACGGTCTGTTCTGCGAACGCATCTTCGGTCCGACGAAAGACTGGGAGTGCCTGTGCGGCAAATACAAACGCATCCGTCACAAAGGTAAGGTCTGCGAGAAGTGCGGTGTTGAGGTTACCCAGAAGAAGGTGCGCCGTGAGCGCATGGGACACATTGAGCTGGCGGCTCCCGTTTCCCACATCTGGTACTTCCGTGCCATTCCCTCCCGTATGGGCCTGCTGCTGGACATCTCCCCCCGCCTCCTGGAGAAGGTTCTCTATTTCGCTTCCTATATTGTAATTGATCCGGGTTCTACCCCGCTGGCAAAATATCAGCTTCTGAAAGAGACCGAGTACCGCGCCGCCTATGACCGCTACGAAAACGATTTCCGCGTGGGCATGGGTGCCGAGGCCATCAAGGAGCTCCTCAGCGAGCTGGACATCAACGCTCTGTCCGTGCAGCTCAAGCAGGAGCTCTCCCAGGCAAGCGGCCAGAAGAAAGTCCGCATCATCAAGCGTCTGGAGGTCGTTGAGGCCTTCCGCAAGTCCGGCAACAAGCCGGAGTGGATGATTCTGGACGTGGTTCCGGTTATTCCTCCGGAACTCCGCGCCATGGTACAGCTGGACGGCGGCCGCTTCGCCACCTCCGATCTGAACGATCTGTACCGCCGCGTTATCAACCGCAACAACCGTCTGAAGCGCCTCATGGAACTGAGCGCTCCCGACATCATCATCCGCAACGAAAAGCGTATGCTGCAGGAAGCCGTTGACGCTCTGATCGACAACGGCCGCCGCGGAAAGCCCGTTACCGGTCCCTCCAACCGCCCGCTGAAATCTCTGTCCGAGATGCTTCGCGGTAAGCAGGGACGCTTCCGTCAGAACCTGCTGGGTAAGCGCGTGGACTACTCCGGCCGTTCCGTTATCGTTGTCGGACCCAGCCTGAAGATCTATCAGTGCGGTCTGCCGAAGGAAATGGCTCTGGAACTCTTCAAGCCCTTCGTTATGAAGCGTCTGGTAGAAACCCAGAAGGCTTCCAACATCAAAGAGGCAAAGAAGAAAGTGGATCGCGTGCATACCGACGTATGGGATGCACTGGAAGTAGTGATCAAGGAACATCCCGTTCTTCTGAACCGTGCGCCTACTTTGCACCGTCTGTCCATTCAGGCATTCGAGCCCGTACTGGTAGAGGGTAAGGCAATCAAGCTGCATCCGCTGGTATGTAAGGCATTCAACGCCGACTTCGACGGCGACCAGATGCCTGTCCACGTGCCGCTTTCCGCTGAGGCACAGGCTGAGGCACGCTTCCTCATGCTTTCCGCCAACAACCTCCTGAAGCCCGTAGACGGTAAAGCCATCACCGTTCCTTCTCAGGATATGGTGCTGGGTTCCTTCTATCTGACTCTGGACAAGGCAGGCGAGCCCGGTGAGGGCAAGTGCTTCCGCAACTTCGACGAGGCTATGATGGCCTATGAGAACGGCATCCTCGGTCTGCACGCTCCTATCAAGGTCCGTGTGGAAAAGGAAATCGACGGCGAAATGCGGACCGGCATCATCGACGCCACCCTGGGCCGACTGATCTTCAACCGTGCGATCCCTCAGGATCTGCACTATGTGGATCGCTCCGATCCCTCCAAGCTGTTCGATCTGGAAATCGACTTCGTGACCGGATCCAAGCAGCTGGGGCAGATCATCGACCGCTGCATCAAGTATCACGGCTTCGGTGTGACCGCCAACATGCTGGACGAAATCAAGTCCATGGGCTTCAAATATTCCACTCGCGCTTCCATCTCCATCTCCGTTGCGGATATGACCATTCCGCCGGAAAAATACGATTTGGTTGCCGCCGCCGAGAAGAAGGTTGAAGTCGTGGCCAAGCACTTCCAGCGCGGTGAACTCTCCGAAGAGGAGCGTTACCAGAACGTAGTCCGTATCTGGGAACAGACCACCAACGACGTTGTCGCTGCCCTGCAGAACAACTTCAACCGCTATAACCCCATCAAGATGATGAGTGACTCCGGTGCCCGTGGTAACATCACGCAGATGCGTCAGCTGGCCGGTATGCGCGGACTGATGTTCGCTACCTCCGGTAAAACCATGGAGATCCCGATCAAGTCCAACTTCCGTGAAGGCTTGAATATCCTGGAGTACTTCATCGCTGCCCGTGGTGCCCGTAAGTCTCTGTCCGACACGGCTCTGAAGACCGCGGACTCCGGATACCTGACCAGACGTCTCGTTGACGTTGCCCAGGAAGTCATCATCCGCGAGCGTGACTGCGGTACAGAGAAGGGTCTGATCGTTCACGCCATCAAAGACGGCAACGAAGTGATCGAGCCTTTGAAGGATCGTTTGATGGGCCGTTACGTCATCGGCAACGTGGTGCATCCCGAGACCGGCGAGGTTCTCGTGGAAGACAACACCATGATCACCGAAAAGCAGGCTTCCGCTATTGTGGATGCCGGTATTGAAACCGTTCTGATCCGTACCGTTCTCCAGTGCCGTGCACGCCATGGCGTCTGCGCACACTGCTACGGTGCCGATCTGGCACACTCCACTCCCGTGGATATCGGCGAAGCCGTCGGTATCATCGCCGCTCAGTCTATCGGTGAGCCCGGTACACAGCTGACGATGCGTACCTTCCATACCGGTGGTGTGGCAGGTGCCGACATTACCCAGGGTCTTCCCCGTGTTGAAGAGCTCTTCGAGGCGAGAAAGCCCAAGAAGCCCGCAATCGTTGCCGAGCAGTCCGGTATCGCTACCATCCAGGACAGCAAGCGTCTGCGCACCATCACCGTTCGCGCCGACGAAAGCGGTGAGGAAACCGCCTACCAGATTCCCTTCGGTATGCGTATTCTCATCAACGACGGTCAGCACGTCCGCGCCGGTCAGGAACTGACTGAGGGCTACCGTGCTCCCGGCGATATCCTCCGCATCAACGGCATCGATGAAGTGTACGAATATATCCTGCTGGAAGTACAGAAGGTATACCGTTCCCAGAACATCGACATCAACGATAAGCACATTGAGGTAATCGCCCGCCAGATGACCCGGAAGGTTCGCATCGAGGACGAAGGTAGCACCAATCTGCTCTCCGGCTCCACCGTGGATCTGACCGAGCTGATGGCCGAGAACGAAGCGGTGGAGAAACGCATCGCCGCCGGCGAAGTCGGCCTGACCCTCGCCGTGGGCGCGCCTCTGCTGCTGGGTATCACCAAGGCATCTCTGGGCACCGAATCCTTCCTGTCCGCCGCTTCCTTCCAGGAAACCACCAAGGTTCTGACCGAAGCTGCCATCAAGGGTAAGGTGGACCATCTGATGGGTCTGAAGGAGAACGTAATCATCGGTAAGCTGATCCCTGCCGGTACCGGTATGGAACGCTACCGCGATATCGATGTACAGCGCACCCAGCCCTACAACGATCCGCTGCTGGCGGAGTTGCAGATGGCTGCCATGGCATCCGAATCCAAGCGTGCCGAGGAGGCTGAGGAGGAGCAGGATGCAGATATCGAGGATATGGAAACCGACATCCACGAGGATATGGATTCCGTTGGCGATGACGATCTGCTCACTGAGGACATCATGGAGGACGCTGAGGATTCCGACGAGGAATAATCCCATTTTTCCATTACAAATCCTGCCCGGATCGGGCAGGATTTTTTCACTTGTATGTGCATTGTCAACAATGAGCGCAAATTCGCAAAACCTGCGTGAATATAATTGTGCAAATTGGAGAATAATTGAAAATATTCAATCCTTCTTGACAGACGCGATCCAAAATGTTATAATAATGCCGTACGTTTATGGGTATATCTTTTTCTATACTCAAAACGCTGATTTTGATACTGTCGGCGGGCATCTCTTCCCGGCGATCGTATATAAACAATCATCACGAAAGAAATGGAGGAAAATCATGCCAACCTTTAATCAGCTTGTTAAGCAGGGCAGACAGGACAAGACCTACAAGTCCAAAGCTCCGGCACTGCAGCGCGGCTTCAACTCGATCAAGAACAAGGCGATCGACCAGAGCGCACCGCAGAAGCGCGGCGTCTGCACTAAGGTAGGTACCACCACACCGAAGAAGCCGAACTCTGCACTTCGTAAATTTGCGAAGGTTCGTCTCACCAACGGTATGGAAGCTACCTGCTACATCCCCGGTATCGGCCACAACCTGCAGGAACACTCCGTCGTACTTATTCGCGGCGGCCGTGTACGTGACCTGCCTGGTGTACGTTACCACATCATCCGCGGCACGCTCGACGCACAGGGCGTTGCAAACCGCAACCAGAGCCGTTCCAAGTACGGCGCAAAGAAGGCAAAAGCTAAGAAGTAATTTCGCTTTGCCCCCTCGTAAAGTCTCATTTCCAGCGTGCGAGCGCACTGCTGTATCGTGAAACATTGTTTATATACGACACGGCTGACGCTCACTTGCACTAGCGGGAGAATCTTTCGAGTACCTATGATTTCATATATTTTTAATGAAGGAGGGAAGTACAGTGTCGAGAAGAGGTCAGATTTCTAAAAGAGATGTGCTGCCGGATCCGCTTTACAACTCTAAACTCGTAACCAAACTTATCAACAATATCATGTACGACGGCAAGAAGGGCGTTGCTCAGACGATTGTCTACGACGCATTCAAGATCGTTGAGGAAAAGCTCGGTCAGAATCCTCTGGAAGTATTCACAGAGGCTCTCGAAAACGTAATGCCTGTTCTGGAGGTTAAGGCTCGCCGTGTAGGCGGTTCTAACTACCAGGTTCCGATGGAAGTAAGAGCGGACAGACGCCAGACCCTGGGTCTGCGTTGGATCACCGCTTATTCTCGTTCCAGAGGCGAAAGAACCATGGCAGAGCGTCTCGCAGCCGAGATCATGGACGCCAAGAACAGCACAGGCGGCGCTTTCAAGAAGAAAGAAGATGTGCATAAGATGGCTGAGGCCAACAAGGCCTTCGCTCATTACAGATATTGATTTGCCGGTGCCGCACACCGCGGCACGGAATCATATCCTTTACACCAAAAAGGAGCAAGATAATCAATGGCAAGGGAATATTCACTTGAGCGTACCAGAAACATCGGTATCATGGCTCATATCGACGCCGGTAAGACCACGACCACTGAGCGTATCCTGTACTACACAGGCAAGACGCACAAGATGGGCGAGACCCACGACGGCGGCGCTACCATGGACTGGATGGAGCAGGAACAGGAGAGAGGTATCACCATTACCTCCGCTGCTACCACTTGCTTCTGGAAAAATACGCGTATTAACATTATCGACACCCCCGGCCACGTTGACTTTACTGTAGAGGTTGAGCGCTCTCTGCGCGTTCTCGACGGCTCCGTTACTGTCTTCTGTGCAAAGGGCGGCGTTGAGCCCCAGTCTGAAACCGTTTGGAGACAGGCTGATATGTACAAGGTTCCGCGTATGGGCTATGTCAACAAGATGGATATCAATGGCGCGAACTTCTATCGCGTTATCGATATGATGCATGACAGACTCCATGCCAATGCGGTTCCGATCCAGCTTCCTATCGGCGCGGAGAACACTTTCCGCGGCATCATCGATCTGATGAACATGGAAGCCGACGTTTACTACGATGACCTCGGTAAGGACATGCGTGTCGAGCCCATTCCGGAAGACATGATGGAACAGGCCGAGGAATATCACGCAAAGATGGTTGAGTCCATCTGCGAAACCAATGAAGAACTGTTTGAGAAATACTGTAATGGCGATGAGATCTCCATCGATGAGCTGAAAGCGGCTCTCCGCAAGGCTACCATCGATAATAAGATCGTTCCCGTTGTTTGCGGTACTTCTTACAAGAACAAGGGCGTACAGAAGCTGCTCGATGCGATCATCGACTACATGCCCGCGCCTACCGACATCGAGTCCATGAAGGGTGTGAACCCTGACACGAATGAAGAGGAAGAGAGACATGCATCCGATGAGGAGCCCTTCTCTGCCCTCGCATTCAAGATCGCAACCGACCCGTTCGTTGGTAAGCTCTGCTTCTTCCGTGTATACTCCGGTGTGATCAATGCCGGTGATACAGTATACAACTCCACCAAGGGTAAGCGCGAGCGTCTCGGACGTATCGTTCAGATGCACGCAAACTCCCGCCAGGATATCGATACCTGCTACGCCGGTGATATCGCTGCCGTAGTTGCTACCAAGTTCACCACTACCGGTGATACTTTCTGCGACGAAAAGCATCCGATCATTCTGGAGAGCATGGAGTTCCCGGAACCCGTTATCCGTCAGGCAATCGAGCCCAAGACTCGTGCCGGTCAGGAAAAGATGGGTATCGCTCTCGCCAAGCTGGCTGAAGAAGATCCGACCTTCCGCACCTATACGGATGAGGAAACCGGTCAGACCATCATCGCCGGAATGGGCGAGCTTCACCTGGAGATCATCGTGGATCGTCTGCTCCGCGAGTTCAAGGTAGAGGCAAACATCGGTAAGCCCCAGGTTGCTTACAAAGAGACCATCCGCAAGAAAGTGGATCACGAGTGCAAGTACAAGCGTCAGTCCGGTGGTTCCGGTCAGTACGGTCACGTTAAGATCACAGTTGAGCCCAACGAGCCCGGTAAGGGTTACGAGTTCGTTAACGCCGTAACCGGCGGTGCCATTCCCAAGGAATTCATCGAGCCCGTTAACCAGGGTATTCAGGGCGCTATGCAGAATGGTGTCCTCGCCGGCTACAACGTAGTTGACGTTAAGGTTACTTTGTACGATGGTTCTTACCACGAAGTTGACTCTTCTGAGATGGCGTTCAAGATCGCCGGTTCTATGGCGTTCAAGGAAGCAATGAGAAAGGCTGATCCCGTTCTCACTGAGCCTATCATGAAGGTCGTTACCATCACTCCCGATGACTATCTCGGCGATATCATCGGCGACTTCAACTCCCGCCGCGGTCAGATCCAGTCCATGGAACCCCAGAACAACGGTGCTACCGAGGTTCTCGCATTCGTTCCGCTGGCTGAGATGTTCGGTTACGCAACGGATCTCCGTTCCAAGTCCCAGGGCCGTGCCCTGTACTCCATGGAACCGGCTCACTTCGCTGCAGTTCCGAAGTCCATCCAGGAAGAGATCGTAAACGTCCGCGCAAAGAACAACTAATTATTTTACAACCTATATATTTTAGGAGGATTTACCAATGGCAAAGGCAAAATTTGAGCGCAGCAAGCCCCACGTTAATATTGGTACCATCGGTCACGTTGACCATGGTAAGACCACTCTGACCGCAGCTATCACCAAGTATCTCTCTGTTGGTTCCAGCAATGTTGAGTTCATGGCATACGACCAGATCGACAACGCTCCCGAAGAGAAGGCTCGTGGTATCACAATTAACACCCGTCACGTTGAGTACGAGACCGACGTTCGTCACTACGCGCACGTTGACTGCCCCGGCCACGCTGACTACGTTAAGAACATGATCACCGGTGCCGCTCAGATGGACGGCGCTATCCTCGTAGTTGCTGCAACCGACGGCCCCATGGCTCAGACCCGTGAGCATATCCTGCTCGCTCGTCAGGTAGGCGTTCCCGCACTGGTTGTATTCATGAACAAGTGCGACCTGGTTGATGACGATGAGCTGTGCGATCTCGTTGAGATGGAAATCCGTGACCTGCTCTCCGAGTACGACTTCCCGGGCGACGATATTCCGATCGTTCGCGGTTCCGCTCGTGAGGCTCTCGAGTCCACTTCCAACGACAAGAACGATCCTGTTTACGCTCCCATCAAGGAACTGATGGATCAGGTAGACGCATACATCCCCACTCCCGCTCGTAAGGCTGATGAGCCCTTCCTGATGCCTGTTGAGGACGTATTCTCCATCACCGGTCGTGGTACTGTTGCTACCGGTCGTGTAGAGCGTGGTACCGTTAAGATGGCTGATAACGTAGAAATCGTTGGTCTGACCGACGAGAAGAAGACTACCGTTATCACCGGTATCGAAATGTTCCGTAAGCTGCTGGATTCCGCTGAGGCTGGTGACAACGTTGGTCTGCTGCTCCGCGGTGTTCAGAAGAACGAGATCGAGCGCGGTCAGGTTCTCTGCAAGCCCGGCTCCATCAACCCCCACACCAAGTTCTCCGGTCAGGTTTACGTACTGCAGGAGAAAGAGGGTGGCCGTCAGAAGCCCTTCTTCTCTGGCTACCGTCCTCAGTTCTACTTCAGAACTACCGACGTTACCGGCACCATCCAGCTTCCCGCTGACGTTGACATGTGCCGCCCCGGCGATAACGTTGTAATGAACGTTGAGCTCATTACTCCTATCGCTATCGAGAAGGGTCTCCGTTTCGCTATCCGTGAGGGTGGTAGAACCGTTGGTTCCGGCGTCGTTTCCGAGATCGAGGCTTAATCACTAACCATTCAGGTTTTCGGATCACCGGCGCATGCGCCGGTGATCTTCTTTTTCCAAACTGAATACATTTCTTCGGGGAATGGTGAAAATCCATACCGGTGGTATAGTCCACGAACATCCCACGGGATGCCGAGCAGGCGCAATTCCTGCACCGACGGTTACAGTCCGGATGAGAGAAGATAGGCTCAATGGCCGATGCGGAATGATTCCGCACGACTTGGAAGTAATACCCCGACAGACTTTGCTGTCGGGGTTTTATCTTCTCCTTGTACTACATTGACTAAGGAGAATTATTATGTCCGTCAAATCCAAAACACCGATCCGCTATATGACACGCGTCGCCATCCTGACCGCGATCGCATCTGTTATGATGCTGCTTGAAATTCCCCTCTGGTTCGCTCCGGGATTCTACAAACTGGATCTTTCTGAGCTGGTCATCCTCATGGGCGGATTTGCTCTGGGGCCGGGGGCCGCTGTCCTTATTGAATTTCTGAAAAATCTGATCAACATACTGCTGCTGAACGGCACCACCACCGCGTACATCGGCGAGTTCGCCAATTTCATTACGGGATGCGCGTTTGTCGTGCCCGCCGCACTGATCTACAAATATCACAAAAACAAAAAAGGCGCCATCATCAGCATGATCGTGGGCTCTTTGTCCCTGGCGCTAATCGGCAGCCTGCTCAATTACTTTGTGCTGATTCCTGCCTTCTCCCGCTTCTACAACATGGAAATGGAAGCCATCATCGGCATGGGAGCGGCGGTGAACCCTTTGGTTTCCGATCTGAAAACGCTGGTGATCTTCGCAGTTGCCCCGTTCAATCTGGTGAAGGGTGTGATCTGCTCCGTCTTTTCCCTGATTCTGTATAAACACGTCTCAAAGATTCTCCACATTTGATCCTTTCCGCCTTGCGGGATGGACACTTTTGTGGTACAATAGACATATCACGGTGTATACACCAAAGGAGATGGCACGCAAATATGTTGGAAATCATCAAAGAATATCTGTACGTCTTCTTTTGCGCCATGGTTCCGCTGATCGAACTCCGCGGATCCGTCATCATCGGTGCGGGAATGGGTATGCCCTGGTATGCCAATCTGGTACTCAGCGTAATCGGCAACATGCTCCCCATTCCGTTTATCCTGTTGTTCATCCGGAAAATCCTCGCTTGGATGCACACAACCAAGCATTTCAAAGGAATAGCCGAATGGCTGGAGCGGAAGGCACACAGCAAATCCGATCGGGTGCTGAAATACGCCTCTCTGGGTCTGGTGCTGTTCGTTGGCATCCCCCTGCCCGGCACGGGCGCGTGGACCGGTGCCTTGATTGCGTCGCTGTTGGATATGCGAATGAAGTATTCCCTGCCCGCCATCTTTGCCGGCGTATGCCTGGCCGGCGGTATCATGTGCTGTGCCAGCTATGGCGTGGTGTCGTTCCTCAGCTTTTTGCTTTGATCCCTTACCCGGAAACGCCCGTTTCCGGGTTTTTGCATATTTTTTCCCAAAACTACCTAACAAATCCGTTTTTCACCGACTATACAGATGAAAGCATTGATCAATCGCTTTGGAGACAACAAATGAAAAAACAAGAACTGCTGCAAAAGATCGATAACGAACTGATCGAAAAACTGTACGGCTTTTGCTATGCCCGCACCAACGACAGCTACGAGGCACAGGATCTGTGCTCCGATATTCTGTACGCGCTGATCAAAACAGCGGCGGGCGAGGGCGAAATCCGGGATCTGTACGGCTTCATCTGGAAGATTGCCCGCAATGTGTATGCGGATTTTTCCGAGAAGCGCCGCCGGGAGACGGATGCTCTCTACGGGGATGACCCGGAGGAGATCCTTTCCCTGATCGCGGCGGAGGAAGAGGAAGAAGACGACAGCGACGAGCTGCTGCGGGCGGTATACCTGCAGATTTCTTACCTGACCCGGGCGTACCGGGAGGTGATGATTGCCTTCTACATCGACGGAAAATCCACCGCGCAGATCGCGAAGGAACAGAAAGCCGGCGAAAGTGCGGTTCGGCAACGGTTATTTGCGGCACGGAAAAAAGTGAAGAGCGAGGTAGACAAAATGAACGATATGCAGAATAAACCTACATCTTTGAGCAAGGTGGACTATGTAATATGGGGCTCCGGCAATTCCGCGTGGGGTGATCCCCGGAACGGATTTGTTAGAGAATTCTCCAAGCACGTATTGTGGCTGTGCTTCAAAAAGCCCTCCGGTGCCACCGAGATCGCTGAGGAATTGGGCGTTCCCACCGTGTATGTGGAGGAAGAATTGGAGATCCTCACCCGGGGTGCCAACGGCAAGTACGGACTTCTGCGCAAGCTGGACAACGGAAAGTACGCCATCAACTTCGTGCTGTTTGATACGGACGTGATGGAAAAAGCCACTGCCCTCTACGAGGAATGGCTGCCCCAGATCTGCGACATCATCGCGGAGTATATTGAGGAGCACAAGGAAGAATACCTGTCCTTCCCCTATCTGAACAAAAAGGTGGATCTCAATCTGATCCTGTGGCAGCAAGTGCACACCTTTGCCTGTATGGTAACCTGCATGGTATCATCCATTCTAGTGAAAAAGTGTTTTTCAAACGAGCAGAAAACGGATCGTCCTTTCAGCGTGTTAGGCTATGTGTACAACGGAAAGCAGTACGGCGGCGGCAAAGACGGCATCGGTGCAAAGAATGTATGCGGATTCTCCAATATTCATATGGCAAACATATATAGTGCACGGATCAAAAAGCATTTTTCGAGCGCACATAATATTTCCAAGGATCCGCAGATTCAGTTGGCGCTGAAGGCTATCGACGGTCTGGCTGTTGCATCCCTTTCCGACAAGGAGAAGGAGCACGCGGCGAAGGCCATCGAGCAGGGGTATTTGTATCGGGAGGGTGACACGCTGTACACCAAGATTCTGGTCAATGATGGGAAGGATTCCGATCGCCTGTTTGCGATCACCCGCAGTCTGACCAGCGAAGTCCTTACGAAAGAGGCGGAAGCCATCGCCGAAAAGTTAGCAGATCTGATCCGGGAGAACATCCCCGAATATCTGCATGGCGAGTGGATTTTCGCCAATGAACTTGCCAGCTTGCCCGTCTTTGATGCGCTGGTAGAGGCACTGATCGAGCGCGGTCTGCTGACCCCGCCGGAAAACCGTCTCGGTGCGGAAGGCTGCTGGATGAGCGTGGAGAAGTAAGTAGTTTTGAGAGGACAAGTTGCGTTGCGTAACTCATCCTCAAAAAGTATACGGGACGTCGCGGCGCCGTCCCCTACGAGTATACAAACACCCATTCTTGTAGGGGCTGGCGCCATCGACAGCCCGAGTTCAAAAGAAACAAACTTTAGCCCCAACCGGGAACAATCCTTTGATTGTTCCCGGTTATTTTGTATTTATCCCTTGCAATAGGGCGAATATGGTGGTATAATATGTGTGTATGTAAACTTACTTATCCAGAGTGGCGGAGGGACCGGCCCCATGAAGCCCGGCAACCTACCGATTTTTCGGCAAGGTGCTAATTCCTGACAGATAAGAGTTTGAGTTCATCCGATTTTGATTGTCTCAGGCTCTGCCCGGGGCTTTTTTCTTTGCCTGAAAGAAAGGAATATATTATGAAAAGACTCTTTACATCCGAATCCGTAACCGAAGGACATCCCGACAAAATCTGCGACCAGATCTCCGATGCGATCCTGGACGAGATGCTCCGTCAGGATCCCATGTCCCGTGTGGCCTGCGAAACCACCTGCACCACCGGTCTGGTCATGGTTCTCGGTGAGATCACCACATCTGCGTATGCGGACATCCCCACCATTGTACGTGAAACCGTGCGCGAGATCGGCTACGACCGCGCGAAATACGGTTTTGACTGCGACACCTGTGCGGTGCTCAACTCCATCCATGAGCAGTCCGCGGACATCGCCATGGGCGTGGACCGTGCGCTGGAATCCCGGGATCAGGAGGACAAGTTCGACATCGGAGCCGGCGACCAGGGCTTGATGTTCGGCTACGCCTGCAACGAGACGCCGGAATTTATGCCCTTCCCCATTTCCGCCGCCCACAAGCTGGCACGCCGTCTGACCGAAGTGCGCAAGAATGGCACCATGGCCTATCTCCGTCCCGACGGAAAGACCCAGGTGACCGTGGAATACGAGGACGACAAACCGGTACGCATTGACACCATCGTTGTATCCTCCCAGCACGATCCCGACGTATCCCTTGAGCAGATCCGTGCCGATGTGATCGAGCATGTGATCCGCCCCATCATCGATCCCGCTCTGATGGATGAGAATACCATCATTCACGTGAACCCCACCGGCCGATTCGTAATCGGCGGCCCCCACGGCGACAGCGGTCTCACCGGCCGTAAGATCATCGTGGACACCTACGGCGGATACTCCCGCCACGGCGGCGGTGCTTTCTCCGGTAAGGATCCCACCAAGGTGGACCGCTCCGCGTCCTACATGGCCCGCTACATCGCCAAGAACATCGTAGCCGCCGGTCTGGCGGACAAGTGCGAGGTACAGTTGGCTTATGCCATCGGCGTAGCCCGTCCCGTATCCGTTCTGGTGGACACCTTCGGCACCGCCAAGACTGACGAGAACAAGATCGCCGACTACGTGGCTGAAAACGTGGATCTCCGTCCCGCTGCCATCATCGATCGCTTTGACTTGCGCCGTCCCATCTACCGTCAGCTGGCGGCCTACGGCCACATGGGCCGCGAGGATCTGATGGCTCCCTGGGAGGCTTTGGATCTGGTTCCCGAGATGCAGAAGGCTCTGCTGTAACAGAAATTCCCCGGACTGCTGCCTTTGGCGGCAGTCCTTTTTTCACGGAACGACTCCCGCTTGCATACGCTGATACAAAGCGCATTTTGTCGGAGGAATTATGGACAGCATTACCACCATCGTCATCGCCATGCTTTCCGTGTACGGATTTTACTGCATACTGATGGAGATCCGCGACGGGCTTCTGCATCTTTGCCGCAAAAAGAAAACAAATGTACTCCCCGAAATTGACAAAGAGGAGTAATTTCGGTATAATAATACTAATCTTCAGAAAGGACGCCGGCGGAGCCGGAACAATGCCATGCAAGAATACCTTCTGCCGAGTGAAAGCGGCAAGCAAACCGTTTCCGGCACCGTCACGTCCATCGTCTATCAGAACGAGGACAACGGCTACACCGTGTGCGAGATCGAGACACCGGACGGGGACGATATCACCATCACGGGTACGCTCCCCTTCGTCACCGAGGGGGATATCATCTCCGCCATGGGTACCTGGACGAATCATCCCACCTACGGCCCTCAGTTCAAGGCGGAATTTTACGAGAAATCCCTGCCCGCCGAGGAGGGGGATATCCTGCGGTATCTGTCCACCGGAAACATCAAGGGCATCGGCCCGAAAACCGCTTCCCGGATTGTGGAGCGGTTCGGCGTGGACACCTTTGATATCATTGCCAATCACCCGGACTGGCTGACGGAGATCTCGGGCATCTCCCCGAAAAAGGCGGCGCAGATCAACGAAAGCTTTGCCCAGACCGTGGGCGTTCGCGCGGTCATGCTGTTCTGTCGGGATTACTTCCCGCCGGCAACCGCTGTGCGCATCTACAAAAAATGGGGCAATTCCGCGGTGGACCGACTGAAGGAAAATCCGTACCTGCTCTGCTGTGAGATGGACGGCATCGGCTTCAAAAACGCGGACAGGCTGGCCATGTCCATCGGCATCGCGCCGGATTCGCCGGATCGCATTGCGGCGGGCATTTCCTTTATACTGAACGATGCGGCGCACATGAGCGGGCACACCTGCCTGCCCAAGGAGGAAACTGTGGCGCGCAGCGCGGAGCTTCTGGGAGTGGATCCCGCGGCTGCCGCCGCCTGCCTGCAGGATCTGTTGGGGTGCAATCATCTGAAATCTGTATCCCGGGATTCCGTGGAATACGTGTGCCTGCCCCCGTATTATCGGGCGGAGGAATACTGTGCGAAAAAGCTGTGCCATCTGAATCGGGTATGTCCCCGGCTGGACAGCGGAGACGCGGAGCGGCTGATCTGGCAGATGGAATCGGAAAACCATCTGGAATACGCCCATCTCCAGAAGCAGGCCATCCGCGGTGCGCTGGAAAGCGGCGTGATGATCCTGACGGGCGGCCCCGGCACGGGTAAAACTACCGTCATCCGGGCCTTGATATCGATTTTTGAAAGTCTGGGAATGGACTGCGCGCTGGCTGCGCCCACAGGCCGTGCGGCCAAGCGGATGAGCGAAGCCACCGCCCGGGAAGCAAAGACCATCCACCGCCTTCTGGAGGTGGAATTCCGGAGTGAGGACTCCGATGTGACGGGGTTTGCCCGAGGGGAATCCAACTATTTGGATGAGGACGTTATCATTCTGGACGAGTGCTCCATGATCGATGTGCTTCTTCTGGAATCCCTGCTTCGTGCCGTAAAGAACGGTGGGCGGGTAATTCTGATCGGCGACGCAGAGCAGCTCCCCTCTGTGGGAGCGGGCAATGTGCTGTCCGATCTGATCGGATGCGGTGCTTTCCCCACCGTTCGTCTGACGGAGATCTTCCGCCAATCGGAGGCCAGTCTGATCGTCACCAACTCCCACGCCATCAACGAGGGACGATTCCCCGATATCACGAAAAAGGACAGCGATTTCTTCTTCCTCGCCCGGGATACGGACGAGGATATCGCCTATACCATTGCGGATCTGTACAAAACCCGCCTGCCCCGCTCCTATGGGCCGGACACGGTGAATCAGATTCAGGTGATCACCCCCTCCCACAACGGTGCCGCCGGCACCGTGCGGCTGAATCAGCTGCTGCAGCAGGCGCTGAATCCGCAAAACGGCCGAAAACAGGAGCGAAAATGCCGGGATTTTCTCTTCCGCGAGGGGGATCGGGTCATGCAAATCAAAAACGACTACTCTCTGGAATGGAAGAAAAACGGCGTGGAGGGCAGCGGCATCTTCAACGGGGACATCGGTGTGATCACCGACATCGATCCTGTATCCGAGACGCTGGTGGTGGATTTCGACGGGCGGGAGACGATCTACGAGTTCTCTCAGCTGGATGAACTGGAGCACTCCTATGCGGTGACGGTGCACAAGAGCCAAGGCAGTGAGTATCCCATCGTGATTCTGCCCATCGCCCGCTGTGCCCCTATGCTCCGCACCCGTAATCTGCTCTACACGGCGGTCACCCGGGCCGCCCGCATGGTGATCCTGGTGGGACGGCGGGATATCCTTGCGGAGATGGTGGAAAACGAACGTCACTCCCTGCGATACACCCATCTGAAGCAGTTCATTCTGCGGGAGTGTGCGCCGTGAGTTCATCTTTTCAGCAGATCCTTTCCCTGCTCTTTCCCCGCCGCTGTCCCGTGTGCGGGGAGATGATCCGTGCCGCCGCACCGCAGTTGTGCGAAAACTGCGCGGCACAATGGCAGAAGGAATCCGCTCTTCCCTGCCCGCTGTGCCAAAGAAAGGCACGGGAGTGTCGATGCGCGCCTGCTGCGCTGTCCGGTATATCCAACATGGTCGTTTACTCCGCAGGCTTCTATGAGCCCGGCAACACCCACGCCGTCACCTCCCGATTGGTATACGCCCTGAAGCACCGTGCCGACGACGGTGCCGCTCATGTGCTTGCCCGGGATCTGGCCGGGGTGATTCTGCGGGGGGTTCTTGCTGAGGGCGAGGATATCCGTACCTGGACCATCACCTACGCCCCGCGATCCGCCGCGGGTCTTGCAAAGGACGGATTTGATCAATCCCGGCGGCTGGCCAAATTATGCGCCCGCTATACCGGTGCCCGCTTTGCGGAAATCTTCCGCCGTGACGGCGGGGAGATGCAGAAGAAATTGAGCGAGGAGGCGCGACGCATCAACGCCGCCGCATCGATTCGTTTGCGGCATCCCGGACGGACATACAGCGGGAAATACATTTTAGTGGATGACATCATCACCACCGGCGCCACGCTGGCGGAATGTGCCGCTCTGCTTCGACAAAGCGGGGCGCGATCGGTCGTATTTGCCGCCGCACTCCGCACACGTCCGAAACGAAAAAAACGCCCGGAACAAACCGAGCTGTGGTTCGCCCCATCGGAAATATAACCAATGACAAAATCCGCCGACACATTACGTTTCGGCGGATTATCTATTGACAGACGCAGTATAATATGATATACTATTCGAAGTAAATCTTCAAGACGGTTCACTGATGTCGGCAAGATTGAAAATGCGGAAAGGGACACTTCCGCGCTGCAGTTCGTCTTGCTTGCGAGCAAGTTTTTTTTTGCAATCGGAAAGGATCAGATAATGGAATTCACCAACATGCACCCTATGGATGAAACAGCCAAAGAGAAGTTCAAATCTTCTGTTACGGATTTTTTGTCTGCTGATGCGTATCGTGCTTTCCGTTCTTCCCAATACACTGTTTTTCCCGGCTTTTGCGATGTGCATGTGCATTTTCGTGAGCCGGGTTTTTCATATAAGGAAACCATGGAAACCGGCAGTGCCGCGGCGGCCCACGGCGGATACACCGCCGTATGCACCATGCCCAATCTGAAACCGGTGCCGGACTCCCGGGAGAACCTGGCAGCCCAGACGGATCGGATTCGGGAGGGTGCCTGCATTCACGTATACCCCTACGGGGCGATCACGGAAGGACAGATGGGAAAGGTCCTGGCCGATATGGAGGGGATGGCGGACAACGCCATCGCCTTCTCCGATGACGGACGGGGTGTGCAGAGCGAATCCCTTATGCGGGAGGCCATGCTCCGCGCCAAATCCCTGAACAAGATGATCGTGGCTCACTGCGAGGTGAACGATCTGCTTCACGGCGGATATATTCACGACGGGGAATACGCCCGCGCTCACGGCCACAAGGGCATCTGCTCGGAGAGCGAATACGCCCAGATTGAGCGGGATCTCCGTCTCGCCAAGGAAACCGGCTGTGCGTACCATGTGTGCCACATCTCCACCAAGGAAAGCGTAGAGCTGATCCGCGCCGCCAAGGCGGAGGGTGTGAATGTCACCTGCGAGACCGCGCCTCACTATCTGGTGCTGGACGAAAACGATCTGCAGGAGGACGGCCGGTTCAAGATGAATCCGCCGCTCCGCTCTGCGGCGGACAAGGAAGCTCTTCTGGCCGGTGTGCTGGACGGCACCATCGATATGATCGCCACCGATCACGCCCCCCACTCGGCAGAGGAAAAATCAAAAGGACTATCAGGCAGTGCCTTCGGCATTGTAGGTCTGGAAACGGCCTTCTCCGTAATGTATACCCGTCTGGTGAAGCCGGGCATTCTTACCCTGGATCGGCTCATCGAAATGATGGCCATCGCTCCCCGCCGCCGCTTCGGCATCCCTTTGGGTACGGATTTCTCCGTATGGGATCTGTCGGAGGAATGGACCGTGCGCCCGGAGGAATTCCTTTCCATGGGCCGCGCCACCCCCTTTGCAGGAGAAACCCTGCAGGCCAAATGCCACCTGACCGTCTGCGACGGTAAAGTGGTTTACCACGTTTAATCTATATTCACTATAAATCGATTGCGTTTCATAGTACAAGGAGGATATCATGGCAAAACGAAACGATCTTAAGAAAATCCTGATCAGCGGCTCCGGCGCCATCATCATCGGTCAGGCGGCAGAATTTGACTATGCGGGCACCCAGGCGTGCCTTGCGCTGAAGGAAGAGGGCTATCAGGTTGTGCTCTGCAACTCTAATCCCGCCACCATCATGACGGACACCACCATTGCCGACAAGGTATATAAGGAGCCTCTCACCCTGGAGTACATTGCCAAGATCCTGCGCTATGAGAGACCGGATGCCATTCTGCCCGGCATCGGCGGCCAGACCGGATTGAATCTGGCCATGCAGCTGGAGAAGAAGGGCGTGCTGAAGGAATGCGGCGTGGAACTGCTGGGCACCAGCAGTTCCAGCATTGAGCGGGCAGAGGACCGCGAATTGTTCAAGGAACTGTGCCAGTCCATCGGGGAGCCCACCATTCCCTCTCAGATCACCTATTCTCTGGAAGAAGCCAAGAAAGCAGCCAAAGAGATCGGCTACCCCGTTGTGCTTCGTCCCGCCTTCACTCTGGGCGGTACCGGCGGCGGCTTCGCCAACGACGAGGCAGAGCTGATCGAGGTGGGTCTGAACGCATTCAAGCTGTCCCCCGTACACCAGGTTCTGATCGAGAAGAGCGTAAAGGGCTACAAGGAGATCGAGTTCGAGGTTATGCGTGACTCCTCCGACCACGCCATCACCATCTGCGGTATGGAAAACATCGATCCCGTCGGTGTACACACCGGTGACTCTCTGGTTGTGGCTCCTATCATGACCCTCTCCGAGAAGGATCGCAAGATGCTGAACGACAGCGCCATTAAGCTGATCCGCGAGCTCAAGATCGAGGGCGGCTGCAACGTACAGTTTGCACTGCACCCCCACACCAGCGAGTATTACCTCATCGAGGTAAATCCCCGCGTATCCCGATCCTCCGCTCTGGCATCCAAGGCCAGCGGCTATCCCATCGCCCGCGTAACCGCCAAGATCGCTGTGGGTATGACCCTGGACGAGATCGCCATCGCTAACACGACCGCGGCTTTCGAGCCTCAGCTGGATTACGTGATCGCCAAGCTGCCCCGCTTCCCCTTCGACAAGTTTACCTCCGCCACCAACATGCTGGGTACCCAGATGAAGGCCACCGGCGAGGTTATGGGCATCGGCTCCAATCTGGAAGAGTGCCTGCTCAAGGGCATCCGCTCTCTGGAGATCGGCGCCAACCACATCTACCTGTCCAAGTTCGACAATATGAGCGTGGAGGAACTGCTGGAATACATCAAGGAATTCCGCTCCGACAACATTTTTGCCATCGCGGAACTGTTCTATCACGGCGTTTCCGTAGAGAAGATCCACGAAATCACCCAGATCACTCCCTTCTTCCTGGAAGCCATCAAGCGGATCGTGGACATGGAAGAGATTCTGAAAGCCAATGTGCGCGACGAAAAGACTCTGCGTGCGGCCAAAAAGATGGGCTTCTCCGACAAGTATATCGCCCGTATGTGGAAATGCACCGAGTTGGATGTATATAATTTCCGCAAGGAATTGAATCTGTTCCCCGTCTTCAAGATGGTGGACACCTGCCACACCGGAGCCTATATTCCCTACTTCTACTCCTCCTACACCGGCGAGAACGCCTCCGTTCTGACGGATAAGAAGAAGATCGTCGTATTGGGTGCAGGCCCGATCCGTATCGGCCAGGGCGTAGAATTTGACTACTCCACCGTGCACGCGGTTATGACCATCAAGAATGCGGGCTACGAGGCCATCATCATTAACAACAATCCCGAAACCGTATCCACCGACTACACCACCGCCGACAAGCTGTACTTTGAGCCGCTGACTCCCGAAGACGTGATGAACATCATCGAATTCGAGAAACCGGAGGGCGTTGTGGCTTCCCTGGGCGGTCAGACCGCCATCAATCTGGCGCAGCCGCTCACCGATCGCGGTGTGAAGATCATCGGCACCGACTGCGCCGCCATCGACAAGGCGGAGGACAGAAACGCCTTTGAGAACCTCTTGAACGAATTGAACATCCCCCGCGCCAAGGGCCGCGCCGTAACCAAACTGGAAGATGGTTTGGCTGCCGCTGCGGAGATCGGATATCCCGTACTGGTTCGCCCCAGCTTCGTTCTGGGCGGTCGCGCGATGCAGATCGTAGCCAACGAGGAGCAGCTCCGCCACTATCTGCGTACTGCCGTGGAAATCGACGAGGACAAACCGGTTCTGGTTGACAAGTATATCCAGGGACGTGAGGTAGAGATCGACGCCATCTGCGACGGCCGCGACGTATTCGTTCCCGGCATCATGGAACTGGTTGAGCGCACCGGCGTTCACTCCGGTGACTCCATCTCCGTATATCCTCCCTTCTCCATCAGCGACCGCGTGAAGGGTATTATCCTCCAGTACGCGAAGAAACTGGGCTTGGGCATCGGCATCGTCGGTCTTTATAACATCCAGTTCATTGTGGACAAGGATGACAACGTATTCATTATCGAAGTAAACCCCCGTTCCTCCCGTACCGTTCCCTTCCTGTCCAAGGCCACGGGATACTCTCTGGCGGACATCGCCACCGAGGTGATCCTGGGTAAGAGCCTGAAGGAACTGGGCATTTTCGACATCTATCCGAAGGAAAAGGATCGCTGGTACGTAAAGGTTCCCGTATTCTCCTTTAATAAGATCCGCGGCCTGGATGCATATCTCTCCCCTGAAATGAAATCTACCGGTGAGGCCATCGGTTACGACGACAAGCTGAACCGGGCACTGTACAAGGCCCTGCAGGCCTCCGGCATGCATCTGCAGAATTACGGCACCGTCCTCGTTACCATTGCGGACAAGGATAAGGAGGAGGCTCTGCCTCTCGTGCGCCGTTTCTACAACCTGGGCTTCAACATCCAGGCAACGGAGGGTACTGCCCGCTTCCTGAAGGAAAACGGCATCCGCACCCACGTTCTGCAGAAGATCGGCGACGGCAGCAACGAGATCCCCGAGGCACTCCGTCAGGGACACATCGCCTATGTGATCAACACCCGCGACATCGACTCCGTGGGTCACGCCAGCGACGGCTATCAGATCCGCCGCTACGCCACCGAGAACAACGTGACCATATTCACCGCGCTGGACACCGTCAAGGTTCTTCTGGATGTTCTGGAAGAAACCACTCTGACCATCTCCACCATTGATGCGTAAGGATCAATTATGAAACAGAGTATTTTTCAAATCATTGAAAACACGCCGCTGACCGACAGCGTATATAAAATGCGGCTGGCGGGGGACACGTCCCACATCACTGCCCCCGGTCAGTTCGTGAATATGCAGCTGGACGGATTCTATCTGCGCCGTCCCATCTCCGTGTGCGACTGCGAGAGCGGCACTTTGACCATCATCTACAAGGTGGTGGGTAAGGGAACGGAGGCCATGAGCCGCATGAAAGAGGGTGCTTTGGACATCCTCAGCGGTCTGGGCAACGGATACGACACAAGCCTCAGCGGCGACGCTCCCCTGCTTTTGGGCGGCGGCGTTGGTGTTCCACCCCTGTATATGCTGGCCAAGCGCCTGATTGCCGAGGGCAAGAAGGTGTCCGTGATTCTGGGCTTCAACACGAAGAGTGAGATCTTCTACGAAGAAGAATTCCGCGCACTGGGCGCGGATGTAACCGTCACCACCGTGGACGGCTCCTACGGAATCAAGGGATTCGTCACCGATGCCATGGCGCAGAAATCCTACACCTACGTTTACACCTGCGGTCCCGAGCCCATGCTGAAGGCCATCTGGCGCGCATCCGCCACCAGCGGTCAGTTCAGTTTTGAGGAGCGGATGGGATGCGGCTTCGGTGCCTGCATGGGATGCTCCTGCAAGACCGTCACCGGCTACAAGCGCATCTGCAAGGACGGACCGATCATGTACAAGGAGGAGATCGCATGGGACAAATGAACGTAACGCTCTGCGGTATTGAATTGGACAATCCCGTCATCCCCGCCAGCGGTACGTTTGGCTACGGATACGAGTTCGCGGAGCTGTATGATATCAACATGCTGGGCACCTTCTCCTTCAAGGGAACCACAAAGGATCCTCGCTTCGGCAATCCTACGCCCCGCATTGCGGAATGCCCCTCCGGCATGATCAATGCCGTCGGTTTGCAGAATCCCGGCGTGGAGGCCGTGATCGGAAAGGAACTACCCCGCCTGGCGAAATGCTTTGATAAAAAGGTCATGGCCAACGTAAGCGGATTCTCCGTGGAGGATTATGTATACACCTGCGAAAAGCTGGACAAGTGCGAGCAGGTCGGATGGCTGGAGGTCAACGTCAGCTGTCCCAACGTACACGGCGGCGGCATGAGTTTCGGCACATCGCCGGAAGCGGCAGCGGAGGTAACCCGCGCGGTAAAGGCAGTCACCACCAAGCCGGTGATCGTAAAGCTGTCCCCCAATGTGACGGATATCGTGGCGATCGCCAAAGCCTGCGAGGCGGCCGGTGCAGACGGCATCAGCCTGATCAACACTCTCCTCGGCATGCGGATCGATCTGCGCACCAGAAAGCCCGTCATCGCCAACACCATGGGCGGCTTCTCCGGCAGCGCCATCTTCCCCGTGGCGGTACGGATGGTCTATCAGGTAGCTCACGCGGTGAAGATTCCCGTGGTCGGCATGGGTGGTGTCAGCACCGCCGAGGATGTGATTGAGATGATGATGGCCGGTGCCACCGCCGTTGAGGTGGGCGCCGCCAATCTGATCCATCCTTATGCCTGCCGGGATATCATCCGCGATCTGCCCGCGGCTATGGAAAAGTACAAGATTGAAAATTTACATGATATAATAGGAGATGTGAGACTATGGGAAAAGACGTAATCATTGCCTGCGACTTTGCCTCGGCGGAGCAGGTATTTGCCTTCCTGGACATGTTTTCCGGCACCAGAAAGCCCTTTGTGAAGATCGGCATGGAGCTGTTCTACGCCGAGGGTCCCTCCATCGTTCGCGAGATCAAGGCCCGCGGCCACAAGATCTTCCTGGATCTGAAACTGCATGACATCCCCAACACCGTAAAGAAATCCATGGCGGTTCTGTCCCGTCTGGATGTGGATATGTGCAATCTGCACGCCGCCGGCACCATCCGCATGATGGAGGCCGCCATTGAGGGTCTGACCCGTCCCGACGGCACTCGCCCTCTGTTGATCGCCGTTACCCAGCTTACCTCCACCGATGAGGAAAGCATGCACCGGGATCTCTTGATTCCCCACGCCATGCCCGATGTGGTGATGCACTACGCCAAGAACGCCAAGGCCGCCGGTCTGGACGGCGTTGTCTGCTCTCCCCTGGAAGCCGGCGTGGTACACGAAACCTGCGGCAAAGACTTCTTCACCGTTACCCCCGGCGTTCGCTTCGCGGACGGCGAGATCGGTGATCAGAAGCGCGTCATGACCCCCGCACAGGCCAAGGAGATAGGCTCCGACTACATCGTGGTGGGCCGTCCCATCACCGCCGCCGAGGATCCGGTGGCAGCATACGAAAGATGCGTTCGTGAATTTGTTGATTAAGGAGATATAGTATCATGGAAAAATTGATTGCAAAAGATCTTCTGTCCATTAAGGCAGTATTCTTCCGTCCCGACCAGCCCTTCACCTGGGCCAGCGGCATCAAGAGCCCCGTATATTGCGACAACCGTCTGACCCTGACCGCACCCAAGGTGCGCGATGATGTGGAGAACGGTCTGGCGAAACTGATCAAAGAGCATTATCCCGAGGCTGAGGTGCTGATGGGTACCTCCACCGCCGGTATCGCTCACGCGGCAATCACCGCCCACATTCTGGACATGCCCATGGGTTACGTGCGCTCCGGTGCCAAGGATCACGGCAGACAGAACCAGATCGAGGGTAAGCTGGAAGCCGGCCAGAAGGTTGTGGTTGTGGAGGATCTGATCTCCACCGGCGGCAGTGTTCTGGAAGTGGTCAACGTACTGCGCGAGGCCGGTGCGGAAGTGCTGGGCATCGTCAGCATCTTCACCTACGGCATGAAGAAGGGTATCGAGCGTCTGGAAGCCGCCAACGTGAAGAACGTATCCCTGACCAACTTTGATGTGATCGCGGAAACGGCTGCGGAGGAAGGCTACATCCGTGCCGAGGACGTGGCGAAACTGATCGCCTTCCGCAACAATCCCTCTGACGAAAGCTGGATCAAAGCATGAGAAGTGTAATTGATATCGTCGATTTGTCCGTTGCGGAAGTAGACGAATTGATGCGGACTGCCTGCGACATCAGCGAGCATCCCGAAAAGTATTCCGAGAAATGCAAGGGCAAAAAACTGGCTACGCTGTTCTTTGAGCCCTCCACCCGTACCCGTCTCAGTTTTGAGGCGGCTATGCTGGAGTTGGGCGGCAGCGTGATCGGATTCTCCTCTGCTTCCTCCTCCTCCGCTTCCAAGGGGGAAAGTGTGGCGGACACCGCCCAGGTTATCAGCTGCTATGCGGACATCATCGCCATGCGCCATCCCCAGGAAGGCGCTCCCTATGTGGCCTCCCGCAATGCATCCATTCCCGTGATCAATGCCGGTGACGGCGGCCACTGCCATCCCACCCAGACTCTGGCAGATCTACTGACCATCTATCGGGAAAAAGGGAAACTGAACGGACTGACCGTAGGCTTCTGCGGTGATCTGAAATACGGCCGCACCGTGCACTCCCTGATCGCGGCGCTTTCCCGCTATTCGGATATCAAGATCGTTCTGATCTCCCCTGAAGAGCTCCACCTGCCGGGATATGTGAAGAAAGATGTACTGAACAAGCACGGCATGCCCTACGAGGAAACCACCAGTCTGGAGGAGGCTATGCCCTCCTTGGATATTTTGTACATGACCCGCGTACAGCAGGAACGCTTCGCCGATGTGTCCGAATACGAACGGCTGAAAGACAGCTACATTCTGACCCCGGACAAGCTGATTACCGCCAAGCCCGACATGTGCATCCTGCATCCCCTGCCCCGCGTGAACGAGATCAGCGTAGCGGTGGACAAGGATTCCCGTGCCTGCTATTTCAAGCAGGTCATGAACGGCAAGCTCATGCGCATGGCACTGATTATGAAACTGCTGGACGAGGCGGCAAAAAATCCCGCTCCGGTCGAGGACACCATGCACGCCCAGGCAATGGACGGGTGCCGCTGTAAGAATCCTCGCTGCATCACCACCACGGAGCAGGAGTTGCCGCAGCTGTTCAAGTTGACCGATGCGGAGCATGAGACCTATCGCTGCATTTACTGCGAAAGCAAGCTGGTTCGCTGACAGAAACCGACGTTTTTCCCTCAATATCCCATGGTAGAATACTTTCTGCCATGGGATTTTTTTGTAAACAGAGAAACGTATTTCGCGCACATGTTGACATTTCAACATGTAGAGTGTATAATAGATATGTTAGTTAAATTCGCACTTGAATACAGTGGAGCTGTTATAATGGATCGATTCGAACGTTTTACCCTGGCGATCATGGAAGCGTCCCGCTACTGGCACAAGATCGCTTCCGATGAAATGGAACAGTACGGTCTGAAGGGACCGCACGCCATGTATCTGCTCACTATAGAGCGCTTTCAAAGCGGTATCACGGCCGCTCGGTTGAGCGAAGTGTGCGGCAAGGATAAATCGGATGTATCCCGTGCGGTGTCGCTGATGCAGAAAAAAGGGCTGGTATCGCGGGTGGATGTCAACCGCACGCTGTACCGCTCCCTGCTGATGTTAACCCCGGATGGCAAAGCCGCCGCCGAGCATATCCGAAAGCGAGCACAGATGGTGGTGGATGCCGCGGGATACGGGATCACCGAGAAAAACCGGGCCATATTCTACGAATCTCTGGAAAGCATTGTCAACAATCTGCGAGCCATCAGCAATGATGGCTTGCCGCAAAAATAAATAATACACACAGTAAGGAGTTTCCTTCCATGAGTGAATATATCATTTTTACCGATTCCGCCTGCGATATCAAGCCCGCGCTGCTGAAGGAGTGGGGCGTGCTTCATGAGAGTCTGACCTTCCGTTTCCATGATTCCGAAACGGAGTACACCGATGCAAGCATGCCCATTAAGGATTTCTACAACAAAATGCGCGCAGGCGGTGTTGCCAAGACCTCTGCCGTAAACGTAGGTACGTTTGCGGAAAGTTTTGAAAAATGCTTGCAGGACGGTCTGGACGTTCTGTACATCGGCTTCTCCTCCGGACTCAGCACCACCTACAACTCTGCCCGCATCGCGGCGGAGCAGCTGCGCGAAAAGTATCCCGAACGCAAAATCATTGCAGTAGACACGCTGGCCGCATCCGCCGGCTTCGGTCTGCTGTTGTATATGATCGTTGAGAAGAAAAAGGGCGGTGCCACTATCGAGGAAGCCGCCGCTTATGCGGAAGAAATCCGCCTCAGCATCTGCCACTGGTTCACCGTGGACGATCTGGTATACCTGAAGCGGGGCGGCCGTGTCAGCGCCACCACGGCGTTTGTCGGCAATGCCTTGGGCATCAAGCCGGTCTTGCACGTGGACAACGAAGGCCATCTGATCAACGTGAGCAAAGTCCGCGGCAGAAAAACCGCCATCGCCGCTTTGGCGGACAAGTACGGTGAATTGGCAAAAGATCGCGAAAGCGGAACTGTCTTCATCTCTCACGGCGATTGCCTGAGCGATGTACAGGAGCTCGTGAATCTTCTGAAGACCCGCTACAATGCCACAGTAGACATCATCACCGATGTGGGTGCCGTTATCGGATCCCATTCCGGCCCCGGCACTCTTGCGCTCTTCTTTGTGGGAAAAGAACGGTAATTCCCATTTCCTGCGACAAATCAAGTAAGGAGACAATCATCTGATGTTTGATACAAAAAAGAAGAAGTCCTCAAAGAAATCCGAGCAAGGCGATCTGAAATATCTGGGAGGACTGCTTCTTGCCAAAATGGCTTTCGGCGGCGCTGCCCGGCTGCGCTCCAATGCGGATGAAGTCAATAAACTGAACGTATTCCCCGTGCCGGACGGTGACACCGGCGACAACATGCGTATGACCGTGGAAAGCGGCATCGCCGCCATTGAGAATCTGGACTCCGACGATCTGTCAGAGGTGATGAAGGTTCTTTCCCACGGTATGCTGCTGGGCGCCCGCGGCAACTCCGGCGTAATTCTGTCCCAATTCTTTTCGGGCATTTCCAAGGGGCTGGTGGGCACTCAAAAGGCCGATCCGGCCATTCTGGGGCACGCATTGGAGCTGGGCGTACAGCAGGCCTACACCTCCGTTATGACGCCCACAGAGGGCACCATTCTGACGGTAGCGCGCGAGGCGGTGGAATATGCAGTGAAGCACATCACCCCCCAGAGCACCCTGCGCAGTTTCTTTGCTGATCTGGTGGGTGAAATGCACGATTCCGTGGATCGCACCCCGGAGATCCTCAGCGTGCTCAAGGAAGCCGGCGTGGTGGACAGCGGCGGAGCCGGTCTGTTCTACATCATGGACGGATTCAATCGGGTTCTGAACGGCGAGGAAGTAACGCAGGATAATGCCCCTGCCCCCGCTCCCGCCAAGGCGATGCCCAATCTGGCCGCATTCGGCCCCGACAGCGTGATGACGTACGGCTACTGCACCGAGCTGCTTGTACAGCTGCAGCGATCCAAAACGGACATCGATGCCTTTGATATCGAGGCTTTGAAAGATTTCCTCGGCGGAATCGGTGATTCCGTTGTGGCCTTCAAGACCGACAGCATTGTGAAGCTGCACGTGCATACCTTTACGCCGGAAAAAGTGCTGGCACACTGCCGCGCATTCGGTGAATTTCTGACCATCAAGATCGAGAATATGACGCTCCAGCACACGGAAAGCGATGATTCCATCGCTATGGTGATGGAGTCAAAACCGAAGGAGACGACTGCCGCCACCAAAAAGTACGGCGTGGTCGCCGTCAGCAACGGAGACGGTGTGGAAGCACTTCTGCGGGAATTGGGAACGGATGAGGTAGTCCAGGGTGGACAGACCCAGAATCCCTCCACCAACGATTTTCTGGACGCGTTCGCGCGGGTCCCCGCCGAGCACATATTTGTGTTCCCCAACAACGGAAACATCATTATGGCGGCACGGCAGGCCGCATCCCTGTATGAAAATGCCACGGTGCACGTCATCCCCTCCAAGAACATCGGCACCGGGTATGTGGGCGTGTCCTCCATCGATTTTGAGAACCCCGATCCCGCCGCGGTGATCGCCCAGATCGAATCCGCCATGGAGCGGGTAACCGCCGGCTATGTATCCCCCTCCATCCGCGATGCGGATATGAACGGTGTTCACATCATCAAGGGAGACACCATCGGCATCATCGAGAAGGAAATTGTGGTATCCGAGGCGGACAAAATGGACGCTGCCACCAAATTGGCTGTAAAACTGATGGAATATCCCGACAAATTCATGCTGACCGTTTTCTGCGGCAAGGATGCCACTGACGAGGACAAAGCCGCACTGACGAAGAATCTGGAAACGGCCTGTCCCTCCGCTGAGGTATACTTCATCGACGGCGGTCAGGACATCTATCCCTTCATCTTCGTAGCGGAATAACAGGAGAAACGATATGCGTATTACCACCGTTCTGTTTGATCTGGACGGAACGCTGCTTCCTTTGGATCAGGACGAATTTGTGCGGCAGTATTTCAGGCATCTGGCGGAGTTTCTCGCCCCCCACGGATACGAAACCATGGAGTTTACGCAGGCCATTTTGTCGGGCATCACGGCCATGACCAAAAACAATGGCGCCGCCTCCAATGAGACGGTATTCTGGGAGGATTTCGCCCGTTTTTATGGGAAAGACGTGCGGCGGGATGAGCCGCTGTTTGAGGAATTCTACCGGAATCATTTCGGCAAGATCCAGAGCATTTGCGGGTGCAATCCCCGGATGCGCGATCTGATCGATCGGGTGAAACAGGCGGGATGCCGCGTGGTGCTGGCCACCAATCCGGTGTTCCCCCCTATAGCGACAGAACAGCGGATCCGATGGGCCGGCTTGGAGCCGGAGGATTTCTGCCTGTACACCACCTATGTGAACTCCCGTTTCAGCAAGCCGAATCCCCAGTATTATGTGGAGCTGGCGGCACAGCTGCAGGTATCCCCGGAGGAATGTCTGATGATCGGAAACGATACGGAGGACGACATGATCGCCCAAACGGTCGGCATGCAGGTGTTTCTCTTGACGGATTGCCTGGTAAACCGAAAGAACAAGGACGTTGACGCCTATCCACACGGTTCGCTGGATCATCTGCTGCGCTATCTGGATGCCGTACTGTAAAACGAAAAAACTCCCGCTCGGGCGGGAGTTTTGTTTTTGCGCCGGATAAAAATATTCACCGAATTCCCGCACAGTATTGACTTTATCGCCGGAAGGTGATATAATACATACAATTCAAACAATTTTATATGAGGGTTACAGATTATGAAACATATCAAGACCATCAAGACTCGCAACCTGTGTGAGAGCGCCAAGCAGGGCGGCTGCGGTGAGTGCCAGACTTCTTGCCAGTCCGCTTGCAAGACCAGCTGCGGTATCGCTAACCAGCAGTGCGAAAGCGCAAAGAACAGCAAATAATTGCTGTAGAACATGCCGCCGATCAGGCGGCATTTTTATCTTGTATCCAAAAGGAGTACATATATGATTCATCAGTATAAACTGGGCGGATACAACATCGTGCTGGACGTGTCCTCCGGTGCTGTACACGTGGTGGACGATATCGCCTACGATATGATCGCCCTGTTTGAAACCACGGAGCGCGCGGACGTGATCGCCGCCATGGCGGAAAAATACGGCCATCTGCCCGAGGTAAGTGACGGGGATCTGGAGGAGTGCTACGATCAACTTCTGGAGTTGAAGGAAAGCGGTCAGCTCTTTGTGCCCGACACCTTTGAGAGCATGGCTCCCTATCTGAAGGAAAAGACCTCCGGTGTGGTAAAGGCGCTCTGCCTGCACATCGCCCACACCTGCAATCTGAACTGCTCCTACTGCTTTGCCAGCCAGGGTAAATACCACGGCGAGCGGGCGGTGATGTCCTACGAAGTGGGCAAGCAGGCCTTGGATTTCCTGATCGCCAACTCCGGCACCCGCCGCAATCTGGAAGTGGACTTCTTCGGCGGTGAGCCCTTGATGAATTTCGACGTGGTGAAGCAGCTGGTGGCTTACGCCCGCAGCGTGGAGAAGGAGCACGGCAAGAATTTCCGCTTTACGCTGACCACCAACGGTATTCTAATTGATGATGATGTGATCGATTTCGCCAACCGGGAAATGAGCAACGTGGTGCTCAGCCTGGACGGCCGCAAGGAGATCCACGACCGCTATCGCGTGGACTACGCCGGCAACGGCAGTTGGGAGCGCATTGTTCCCAAATTCCAGAAGCTGGTGGAGGCGCGCGGCGGCAAGAATTACTACATGCGGGGCACGTTCACCCACGCCAATCCCGATTTTCTGAAGGATATCCAGGTGATGCTGGATCTGGGCTTCAATGAGTTGAGCATGGAGCCTGTGGTCTGCGCCCCCGGCGATCCCTCCGAACTGACGGAAGCCGATCTGCCCATCGTGCTGGATCAGTACGAGAAGCTGGCCGAGTTGATGCTGGAGAGGGAGCGCGCGGGCAAGCCGTTTACCTTCTATCACTACATGATCGATCTGACGGGCGGCCCCTGCATTTATAAGCGGATCTCCGGCTGCGGATCAGGCACTGAGTATATGGCGGTCACCCCCTGGGGCGATTTGTATCCCTGCCATCAGTTCGTGGGAGAGGAGAAATATAAGTTGGGCAACATCTGGGACGGCGTGACCAACAAAGACGCACAGAACGAGTTCGCCTGCTGCAACGTATACTCCCGCGAGGAGTGCCGGGATTGCTGGGCGCGGCTGTACTGCTCCGGCGGATGCGCCGCCAATGCCTATCACGCCACCGGATCGGTAAAGGGCGTGTACAAGTACGGATGCGAGTTGTTCCGCAAGAGAATGGAATGTGCCATCATGGTGCAGGTAGCCAAAATGGCGGACGAAGATGACGACACCGATCTGTGATTTCCTGCGGCGGTACGCCGCATCGGACATGCTCCGGCTTCATATGCCGGGGCACAAGGGATCCCCACTTTTGGGCATGGAATCCTGGGACATCACGGAGATCGACGGGGCGGACGACCTGTTTCACCCGGACGGAATCATCCGCGAAAGCGAGGAGAACGCCGCCCGGCTCTTCGGATGCCGCACGCTGTATTCCACGGAGGGGGCCTCCCTCTCCATCCGCGCCATGCTGTATCTGGCGGTGCAATATGCCCGCTATCAGGGCAAATCCCCCCGGATTCTGGCGGGGCGGAATGCGCATCGATCCTTTTTGAGCGCGGCGGTGCTGCTCGATCTGGATGTGATCTGGCTGCAGCCGGCCAAGCAGGAGAGTTATCTCTCCTGCGCGCCCACGCCGGAGGAGATCGAGGAAATACTGTCCATGCCCGACGGCCCCACGGCGGTGTATCTCACATCTCCCGATTATCTGGGGGGATGCGCCAATATTTCAGCAATTGCCGATGTTTGCCATCGGCACGGCGTTTTGCTTCTGGTGGACAATGCCCACGGGGCCTATTTGAAATTCCTGCCCACCTCCGCCCATCCTATGGATCTGGGTGCGGATATGGTTTGCGATTCCGCCCACAAGACGCTCCCTGCCCTGACAGGCGCGGCTTATCTGCATCTGGCGGACACCATCCCCGAGGAAATTGCCGCCCAGGCGAAGCCGGCGATGGCGCTGTTCGGCACCACCAGTCCGTCCTATCTGATTCTGGCATCGCTGGACGCGGTAAACGGCTATCTGGATGACGGATACCGGGCTCGGCTGGCGGAAACGGTGGAGGAAATCCGCGGTTTGCGGGATGTGCTGACACAGCACGGATACGTTCTCTACGGAGATGAACCGCTGAAGCTGACCGTATCCACCAAATCCTACGGATACGAGGGCGTGGATTTCGCCGATGCCCTGCGTGCGCGTGGAGTTGAGTGCGAGTTTGCCGATCGGGATTTTGCGGTGATGATGCTGACCCCCGAAACGGGTGAGGATGGTATCGCCCGCCTGCGGGAAGCGCTTTTGTCCATCCCGAAGCGGGCGGCAATCACCGAACGCCCGCCGGAAATGGGATTGCCCGAGCGGGTGATGTCCATCCGGGACGCGGCGATGGCGGCGAAGGAAATCATTCCGGCGAGAGAAAGTCTGGGACGGATTCTGTCCGATGTAAGCGTATCCTGCCCGCCGGCGGTGCCCATCGTAGTCAGCGGCGAGCGGATCGACGTGGACGCGCTCCGGTGCTTTGACTATTACGGAATTGATGCATGCACGGTTGTGAAAAAATAAAATAGACTTGCGGCATATGCGTCGGGTTATAAAAGACAGTTTTTGTAATACTGCAACAGAAAGACGAACGTCTACATTCAGAGGCTCCCTTGTGTAAAGGGAGCTGTCGCGAAACGACTGAGGGATTGTTTTAGAATAATTTTAACTCTTTTCAATCCCTCCGTCACGGCGTTGCCGTGCCACCTCCCTTTACACAAGGGAGGCTTTTTATTTGCCAGCAAGTGCGCACTTACTCACCACCGGTGGTGATTGTGCGATATAAAACAATTCACCGCCGAGAGCGACCAAATGGTTACCCTCGGCGGTGTGATTTATTCGTTTTCAAAATAAGGCTTGGTTCGATTACAAGTAAAATTGTAATAACATTGCCTTGCATTGATAAATTGGTATGCCATTATCAATAACGGACGAATTTCGGGATTACTCCACTTATGATATACCTTGATTATGCTGTCATCCAAAGTTAAGCTATCTTCATTCAAAAGACCGTATTTAACAAGTAACGGTTCGATTTCAAGAAATCTTTCAAGTGTAATTCCAATTTTCTTAGCCATCATATCCGCCGTGTACTGACTTGTTTCTGTTGTGGTTTGCGTGAAAATGATCGCTTTCATTCCGTCTTCCGAAGCGAGCAATGAGAAGAACTCTCCAAAGTTCTTTTCGGATAACAGTTTTTTGGATATTTCGGGCGTATCACTGACCGCACAAAAGAACGGAAAGTTTTCTACAAGAGATAAATACGTCGTTCCCTCATTGTTGATGATTTGAGATGTTATTTGCTGATTGCCACAATTCTTTTCAATGACATCCTTTAAAAGAAGTCGGCTCTCATTGCCGAAATATGCACTTTGCAAAGTCCATATAGTTTCAAACATAAATTTGAAAAAATCTATTTTATCTTCTTTGCAATGGGTCTTTTGAAGGCAAAATTTAAACAAATCATCAAGAATATCATCTTGAGAGTAATCGGATATCTTTTTATCTACTCCAAATAAGGCATCAATAGACACCCCTAAAATCTTGGAAATAGCCGGCAACAGATAAGTATCGGGAATGCCTCCGTTTTCCCATTTCGACACAGCTTGTCCCGAAACGCCTACTAATTCCCCAAGCTGTTCTTGCGTATAGCCTTTAAGTTTTCTATATTTTGCAATCTTTTCTCCGATTTTGAGTTCCATAATAACCTCCACAGTTTCATTATCACCGGTGTGAGGTTATTATATCTCAAATCTCGCTTTGATACAATAGATGCAATGTTTCGTTTCACAACCCAGAGTTGAATATTGCGTCTAAAATTGCAATGCTTGGCAAAAAAAGCAGAGAACGAAAAGACATTCTCCGCTTTTTTCCTGTCAGTAGGTAATGAATTCTTAAAACTGTCCTTTAGCACCCAAAACTAAAACCGCAAGTCTTTTTTTCAATCCTGAGATCTCTCCGCCAGAAGGTTATGATACTTCTGGTAGAAGCTCTCGAAGTAGTCGCCGTCCAACGCATCGCGGATCTTCTTCATCAGATCGTTATAGAAATACAGATTGTGCAGAACGGCCAGGCGCATGCCGAGGGCTTCCTTTGCCTTGATCAGGTGGCGGATATATCCGCGGCTGTGAAGCCGGCAGGCGGGGCATCCGCAATTCTCGTCGATGGGGCGTGAATCCCGGGCGTATTTCTCATTGAGCAGATTCATCTTGCCGTGCCACGTGAACAGATTGCCGTGGCGGGCGTTACGGGAAGGCATGACGCAGTCGAAGAAATCCACGCCGCGATGGACACCCTCCAGAATATTCTGGGGCGTGCCCACGCCCATCAGATAGCGTGGCTTATTCTCGGGCATATAGGGCTCCACCGCCTCGATGATGCGGTACATTTCCTCCGCTTCCTCGCCCACGGCCAGGCCGCCGATGGCATATCCGTCCAGATCCATCTCCGTGATCTGCTGCATATGGCGGATGCGCAGATCCTCGTAGGTACTGCCCTGATTGATGCCGAACAGCATTTGCCTCGGATTGATGGTATCGGGCAGTTTGGACAGCCGCTCCAACTCTGCCTTGCAGCGGAGCAGCCAGCGGGTAGTACGGTCGCAGGAATGTTTTACGTAATTGTACTCGGCGGGGTTCTCGATGCACTCATCAAAAGCCATGGCGATGGTGGATGCCAGGTGAGACTGGATACGCATGCTCTCCTCCGGGCCCATGAAGATGCGCTTGCCATCGATGTGGGAGGCGAAGTACACGCCCTCCTCTTTGATGCGGCGCAGCTGAGACAGTGAAAACACCTGGAATCCGCCGCTGTCGGTGAGAGTGGGGCCACTCCATCCGCTGAACTTCTGGAGGCCGCCCAACTCGTGCACCAAACCATCCCCGGGACGGAGATGAAGGTGATAAGTATTGGACAGCATGACCTGGCAGTTCACATCCCGCAGATCCTCCGCCGCGATGCCGCCCTTGATGGCGGCACAGGTGGCCACGTTCATGAATATGGGAGTCTCAATCTCGCCATGAGGGGTGATGAGACAGCCGCGGCGGGCTTTCCCGTCTTTTTTCTTAAGAATAAACATATTGGATGTCGTTTTCGTCACAACAGGCGCGAAAACTGCCTTTCAATGGAATTTTTACGAATTTCAAAGGCCACGGGACGCCCGTGGGGGCAAGTCTTGATGGCGGACGTGCCATCCTTCGGCACGCACAGGATCCGGTCGCAGACCCATTTGATGCTTTCGCCGTTATACAATCGGCCGCCTTTGATGGCCGCTTTGCAGGATGCCTGGTACAGCCGCTCCTCAAAGAACGCCTCGCTGGTGCTTTCCACCGTACCGGTACCGTCGGCGATTCGTCCGGCCAGAACAGCCAGCATCTCGGGGGCGGCATCCCGGGAGATCTCCGTGGGGATCTCGTGGATCTGCACGCCGTTTACATCCCGGCGGAAGGAGAATCCGATGGCTTCGATCTGCTCCCGATGCTCCTCCAGCGCGGCGATTTCCGTCTCTGTCATGGGCACGGGGATCGGGAACATAAGCACCTGGGCACTCTTTTTGCGAGCACGCATATTTTCACACAGCTGATCGAACAGAATCCGCTCGTGGGCGGCGTGCTTATCGATGAGGATCAACCGATCCTCCAGCTGGACGATGACGTAGCAGTTGTACGCCTCACCGATGATGACGTAGTCGGGAATCTCCGGAGTTTCCGCCGCCGTATCCGTCACCGGGATCGGCTCTACTTCCGCCTTGGATTTCGACGGGGGGATGGGTCCCGGATCCTCAAAGGTGATGGGCTTCGGCGGTACGGCGGGAGATGGGTTTGCCTGCGGCGGTGTCAGAGTCGGTGCCGATTCCGTTTGCGGGATCTCCTCTATCGGCGCCTGCCGGGGAATCTCCTGCTTGCTGATCGCGGGAGCAGGCGTCGCCGCGGCCTGCATACCGGGGGTATTCAGGCGGATCTGAGATCGTACCGCGTTGGGGGACGGATCTCCTTTGGCGATAAAGGTGCTGAGCAGTTTGCTGGCCTCCTTATCGCTGACCCAGAAGGGATTGGCGGACACGCCGCTTTTGCCGGTCGTTTGGGGCACAGCCGCGGTCGGTTTCGCTCCTGCGCCGGGGCGGGCGATGGTCAGCTCCGGCCGGGCGGAGGATGCCTCCAGGGCACTCTTCACCGCGTAATAGACCACGTCGAAGATGATCTTTTCATTGGAGAATTTGACCTCCAACTTGGCGGGATGGACGTTCACGTCCACCGCCGCGGGATTCAACTCAATATTCAATACGCAAAAGGGGAATTTCTCAGCGGGGATCCGGCTCACATAGGCCTGCTCCAAGGCGGCAGCGGCGGTACGGCTTTTCACGTAGCGGCCGTTGATGAAGAAATTCTCCATATTCCGATTGGAGCGGACGCTGTCCGCATCGGATACATATCCCCACACGCGGATGCCGCCGTCGGTGCGGTCCACGCTCAGCATCCGTCCGGCAGTTTCCCGCCCGTACAGGGCGAAAACCGTATTGCGGAGCTCGCCGTCACCGGCGGTCATGAATTTTACCTCGCCGTCCGTGATGTAGCGGATGGACACCTCCGGTTTGGACAAAGCTATTTTTTCCACCACGCCCGTGACCGCCACGGTCTCCGTGGAATTCTTTTTCAGGAATTTGCGGCGGGCGGGCACATTGAAGAACAACTCCTCCACGATCACGGTGGTGCCGGGGGCGCATCCCGTTTCCGTCACGCTGACCACGCTGCCGCCGTCACAGGACAAGAGGGCACCAAATTCCGCATCCGCCACTTTGGAGAAGATGCGCACCCGGGACACGGCGGATATGGCCGCCAGGGCCTCGCCGCGGAAGCCCAGGGTGGCAATGCCGTCCAGATCATTCGCTTCGCGGATTTTGCTGGTGGCGTGGCGCAGCACGGCCACAGGCAGATCCTCCGCTTCCATGCCGCACCCATTGTCGGAGACACGGATGAAGGACACGCCGCCGTTCTGGATCTCCACCGTGATGGAGGTGGCACCTGCATCCAGAGCGTTCTCCATCAGTTCCTTAACCACGGAGGCGGGGCGATCCACCACCTCACCGGCCGCGATCAGATTGGCAACATCAAAGCTGAGTACGTTGATTTTTCCCATATCGGATCTCCGTTCTCATCACAGAATCATCTTTTTCCATTCGTAAAGCAACCCTATGGCCTCAATGGGGGTCAGGGTATTGATATCCAGGGTTTTGAGCTTTTCCTTAATTTCCTCGGCGGCACTGTCCGCAAAGGTGAGGGGCTGGGATGCGAAGATATCCTCCTTCGCCTTGGAGGCTGATTTTGGCTCGGGACGCGTTTCCTCCAAGGTGCGGAGGATTTCCTTGGCCCGGCGGGTGATCTCGGAGGGGACACCTGCCAGCTGGGCCACCTCGATGCCGTAGCTGTCGTCGGTGGGACCGCGGACGATCTTACGGAGGAAGGTCAACTCCCCTCCCCGCTTCTTGGCGGCCACGTTGTAATTGACCACGCCCCGGATCTCCTTTTCCAGTTCCGTCAGTTCGTGATAGTGGGTGGCAAACATGGTTTTCGCCCCCAATTTCTTGCCGGAGGTGTATTCTGCCACGGCGCGGGCGATGCTCATGCCGTCGTAGGTGCTGGTGCCGCGGCCGATCTCGTCGTAAATGATGAAGCTGCGGCGGGTAGCATTGGCCAGAATGAAGGCCACTTCCTTCATTTCCAGCATGAAGGTGGACTGGCCCGAGGCCAGATCATCCGACGCGCCCACGCGGGTGAACAGCCGATCCACCACACCGATCCGAGCGGAGGTGGCAGGCACGAAGGAGCCGATCTGCGCCATCAGGATAATGAGGGCGCTCTGGCGCATATAGGTAGATTTACCAGCCATATTGGGGCCGGTGATCAGCATCAGCCGGTTATCGGTGCAATCCAGATAGGCGTCGTTGGGAACGAAATAGGAATCCCGCACGAACTGCTCCACCACAGGATGCCGTCCGTCTTTGATATCCACGATATCGCTGCAGTCCACCTCAGGACAAACGTAGTGATTGTGGGCCGCCACCTGGGCCAGGCTGACGTACACATCGATCCGTGCCAGGGCGGATGCCGCGGCGCGGATACGCTCGGCGGACAAAGCGATCTGGTCCCGGATGGCCACGAACAACTCGTATTCCAATCCCTGCACCTTATCCGCCGCGCCCAGAATGGTGGACTCGGTGCGCTTCAATTCATCGGTTATGTATCGCTCCGCGTTGGCCAGGGTCTGTTTGCGGATGTAATGCTCGGGCACCAGGTTCTGGAAAGACTTGGTGACCTCGATATAGTAGCCGAACACCCGGTTGTAGCTGACACGCAGATTGCGGATGCCGGTTTTTTCTCTTTCTTCTGCTTCGATTCGCTCGATCCAGCCCTTGCCGCCCTGCATAACGGAGCGCAGCTCATCCACTTCGGCACTGTAACCGTCCCGGATGATACCGCCCTCACGGATGGTAAAGGGAGGCTCGTCCACGATAGCCGTATCGATCAACTCCCGGATATCCGTCAGGGGATCGATGGATTCGGCGATGGCGCGGAGTTCCTCCGATGTGGCTTTTTCCGTCAGCAGAGCCTTGATATCGGGCAAGGTACGGATGCTCTGGCTGATGGCACGCAGATCCCGGCCGCCGGCCGTTCCCACGCTGATCTTGGTGATCAGACGCTCGATGTCCAGAAGATCCGAGAGAAGCGAGTGCAGATCCTCCCGCAGCATGAAATCGCCGTACAGTTCATTGACCGCGCCCTGGCGACGGTGGATGCGGGAAATATCGGTGAGGGGATGCTCAATATAGCTGCGCAGAAGGCGGGCGCCCATGGAAGTGGACGTCTTGTCCAGCACCCACAAAAGGGAGCCGCGGCGCTCCTTCGTCAGCATAGTTTCACAAAGTTCCAGATTCCGCCTTGTAGCGATGTCCATCTCCAGAAACTGGGTGGACTGATACAGATGCAATTCTTTCAAGAAGGAAACATCCCGCATCTGGGTCTCGGCGATATAGGCTGCCGCCGCCCCGGCGGCTACCAAGGCCGCGGGATCGGTATCCTCCACATGGACGCCGAACTGCTCCTCCGCCCGGGCGATGGCCTCGGATTTGACGAAGTATTCCACCCGGCCGTCCTCGAAGAGGCCGCGGATACGCTCCGCATAAAACTCCTTCAAGCCGGGAAGAAGGTCGGCGGTGGTATTAAGGATCACTTCCTTGGGGGCGTAGGTGGACAACTCGTTCTGGAGTTGGGATACCACATCGCCGCCGCGGAAGGAGGTGGCGCACACATACGCCGTGGACACATCCGCAAAGCAGACACCGGCGGTTTCCCCGTCGTAGACGATGGTGGCCAGATAGTTGTTCTGGGTATCCTCCAGCAGATCGTTCTCCACCACCGTGCCGGGGGTGATGATCCGCACCACCTCACGGCGCACCAATCCCTTGGCCTTAGCGGGATCCTCGGTCTGCTCGCAGATGGCCACCTTGTAGCCCATGGAGATCAGCTTGCCGATATAGCCCTCGCAGGAATGATAAGGCACGCCGCACATGGGTGCCCTCTCCTCCTCGCCGCAATCCCGGCCGGTGAGGGTCAGGGACAGAAGCTCGGACACCAGTTTGGCATCATCAAAAAACATCTCGTAAAAGTCGCCGAGACGGTAAAACAGGATAAAATCCTTATACTGTTCTTTGATATCCATGTACTGCTGCATCATGGGTGACAATGCCATGTTTTATACCATACCTTTCTTTCGGTTCCGTATTTCTTATTTGCCCGCGCTGCTGCAATCGGCGTGACAGGTGGAGCAGTTATGGGTGCAGGCACGGCGTCCGGTGATAAAGAACTCCAGCTCTGCATTGACCATCTGCACAAACGCATCGCTTTCTTCCTTGGCGCGGATGAAATCCCGGTAGGAAGCATTGTTTGTGATGCTCTCATACAGCTCATCGATGCGCTTCTGGATGCAGGCGATCATCTCCTCGTTGCGCTCCTCGTGGGCGAACTGCTCGGACAGGGCCGCCTGATGAACGTTGTACTCCGTAATCATGGAAAGGACCTCGGGATCCTTTTCGTAGACCTCGGCGGCGGCCTCGTAGGCCTGGTACCGCTTATCGGCACGGATCAATTTGGCCAAGGCCTCGGTGGCCTCGCGAATCTCTCTCGAAATATACTCTGCCATATCTGTTACACTTCTTTCTTGAAATTTTATCAAATCTGCTCTGCCGACAAGGAAAAGGTGTCGGCGGCGGTGATTTTTACGTTGACAAACTGTCCGATCACAGAGGGATCGGCAGCAAAATGGATCGGTCGGGGGGAATCGCCCCGGCCCGTGATCTTGGTGGCATCGCCGTGGCTGATCTCTTCCGCCAGCACGCGCATCGTTCTGCCCACAAATCGCTGATTGCGGGCGAGGGATATCTCGTTCTGCAGTGCCAGCATTCTTTCAAAGCGGGCGGTGCTGATATCGTGGGGCACCTGGTCGGTCATCTCCGCCGCAGGAGTTCCCTTGCGGGGAGAATAGATGAAGGAGAAGATGGCGTCGTACTGCACCCGCCGAAGCATGTCCATAGTGGCCTCAAAATCCTCATCCGTTTCTCCGGGGAAGCCCACGATGATATCGCTGCTCAGGCTGATATCCGGCATGGCGGATCGCAGTTTCTCCACGATACCGTAATACTTTTCGGCGGTGTAGCGCCGATTCATGCGAGAAAGGATCCCGTCCGAGCCGGACTGCAGGGGCAGGTGGAAGTGGCGGACGATCTTCTCGTTTTTCGCCATGACCCGGATCAGTTCGTCCGATGCATCCTTCGGATGGCTGGTCATAAACCGCAGACGAAAATCCCCCGGCAAATTGGCCACCGCATCGATCAGTTCGGCAAAGGTGGTATCGCCCAGATCCCGGCCGTAGGAGTTCACGTTCTGACCGAGGAGCGTGATATCCTTGGCGCCGTCGGCGATCAGCTGCCGGGCTTCGGCCAGAATGGCATCGGGGGTGCGGCTCCGCTCCCGGCCGCGGGTATATGGTACAATGCAGTATGAGCAGAAATTGTTGCAGCCATACATGACGGACAGCCAGGCCTTGTAGGCAATCTCCCGATGGGTGGGAATCCCCTCGGCGATGTGGCCCTCGCCGCCCACAAAGAATTTCCGGCCCCGTCCGGCCAGGATACCGGCCACCAATTCCGGCAGGGTGTGGATGGATGCGGTGTCAAACACGAAACTGACGTAGGGATAACTCCGCTTCAGTTGATCGGCCCGGTGCTGCTGGGTGACCATGCACCCGCCCACGCCGATGATCACCTCGGGATCTGCATCCTTCAGATGCTTGTACTGGCCAATGATGGACAAGGCCTTCTTTTCCGCGTGCTCGCGGACGGCGCAGGTATTGACCAGGATCAGTTTGGCCTCCGCGGGATCGTGGGTGATGATGTATCCCATAAGAAGTGCCAGGCCGGCGATACGCTCGCTGTCCGCTTCGTTCTGCTGACAGCCGAAGGTCTGTACGAAGCACCGGGGTGCCGCCTCTCCCACGCGGCCGTTTTGTTTATGGATGGCGGCTACCTGTTCCGCGTACCGAAACTGTTTTTCGATTTCCCCGCGGGACAACTCCCGCGGTGCCGCTCTGTTGGATGTGGTTTGTGTATTCAATATTGCCTCCGTTGGGAAGGAAATGGATAATCGGAAACACCCGGAAATCGCCGGGCATAAAACACCGAGAATATTATACTATAGAAGATAGAAAAAGTCAACAAACGGCGGCGGAAAGGAGACGGTTTTTCACGGATTTTTCGCGGAAAATATTGCAAAAAGCCTTGACACGGCGGGGACAATATGATATACTATTTGACTGAACGGGCATCTATGTCCGTCTCTCTGCCGCCGGTAAATCTGTATGTCGGCGGTCTTTCATGTCCATAGGGAGGTGTAAAAAATGGAAAAGGTAATCAATTCTTACGAAAGCCTGTTCATTGTTGATGTAACTCAGGGTGAAACTGTTACCGATGCAACTGTGAACAAGTTCATGTCTTTGATCGAGGCAAATGCTGAGGTCGTTGACGTGGCAAAGTGGGGTAAGCGCCGTCTTGCATACCCGATCAACGATATGCCCGAAGGCTACTACGTTGTCGTAACATTCAAGGCAGAGCCCACATTCCCCAGCGAGCTCGACCGTCTTTTCAATATTGACGAGGCGATCATGCGCTCCATGGTAATCAAGCTTGAGTACGATGCTGCTGCAAAGAAGGCACAGAAGGCCGCTGCTGCAGAGACCGAGAAGT
>JAZQFQ010000112.1:0-2058 GCA_045539595.1 Eubacteriales bacterium
AGCGGATCGCCGGGCAGGCCATGTGCCCGCGGAGATCGCCGATGTGCTCGCCAAAGTGGGGGCGGACGCGGGATCCACTCAGTTTGGCTCCTGCGTCTTCGCCATGAAGCCGGGTGACGGATCGGCCCGTGAGCAGGCGGCCTCCTGCCAGCGAGTGCTGGGCGGTATGGCCAACATTTGCTACGAATTTGCCACGAAGCGTTACCGCTCCAACTGCATCAACTGGGGTATTCTGCCCTTCACGCTGGACGCGGACGCGGCGTTCCCCTATGAGGACGGGGACTTTGTGTTCGTTCCCGGCGTGCGGGAGAAGATCGCCGCGGGAATCGAGGAATTTCCCGCCAAGGTGATCCGTCAGGGCGGCGAGGTTTCGGATATCATGCTGTACGTCCGCGGCCTGACCGACAACGAGCGGGAGATCATCCTGGAAGGATGCCTTATGAATTACAAAAAGGCACATTTGAAGTGATGAGGGGAAACGATGGGGGATTTTTTGAAAAAAATCCCCCAGACCCCCTTAAAACTTTTGAGTCATAAACAAAGTCTTCCCCTGTATAAAGTTCTTTGCGGAGCTTTCTTTCAAGAACGCGAGCCGCTTCCCCCAATCTTTTTCCTATATATTCGGAGGTAATGAATGATGGAAAAAATCAAAATGACCACGCCCCTGGTCGAGATGGACGGGGACGAGATGACCCGCATCCTTTGGAAGATGATCAAGGATGAGTTGATCCTGCCTTTTGTGGATCTGAAGACCGAGTACTACGATCTGGGCCTGGTGGAGAGAGAGCGCACGAAGGACGCCGTGACCGTCGCCGCCGCCGAGGCCAACAAGAAGTACAAGGTGGCCGTCAAGTGCGCCACCATCACCCCCAACGCCCAGCGCGTAACGGAGTACAACCTCAGCGAGATGTGGAAATCCCCCAACGGCACCATCCGCGCCATTTTGGACGGCACCGTGTTCCGTGCGCCCATCCTGATCGACTGCATCAAGCCGTCGGTGCGGACCTGGCAGGCTCCCATCACCATCGCCCGTCACGCCTACGGTGATGTGTACAAGAATACGGAATTCCGTGTGCCAGGCGAGGGCAAGGCGGAGCTGGTATTCACCGACGAGGCGGGCAAGGAAACCCGCCAGACCATCTTCGATTTCAAGGGAGAGGGCATCATCCAGGGTATGCACAACAAGGACGATTCCATCCGCTCCTTCGCCCATGCCTGCTTCCAGTTCGCGCTGGATACCAAGCAGGATCTGTGGTTCTCCACCAAGGATACCATCTCCAAAATTTACGACCACACCTTCAAGGATATCTTCGCCGAGATCTACGAGGCGGACTACAAGGAAGCCTTTGAGGCCGCCGGCATCACCTATTTCTACACCCTGATCGACGATGCGGTGGCCCGCGTGATCCGCTCCCGAGGCGGCTTCATTTGGGCATGCAAGAACTACGACGGCGACGTGATGAGCGATATGATCTCCACCGCCTTCGGCTCTCTGGCTATGATGACGTCCGTTTTGGTCAGCCCCGACGGATGCTACGAGTACGAGGCGGCTCACGGCACCGTAACCCGCCATTACTACCGCTATCTGAAGGGGGAGGAGACCTCCACCAATCCGATGGCCACCATCTACGCCTGGTCCGGCGCGCTCCGCAAGCGGGGTGAGATGGACAACATTCCGGAACTGATGGCCTACGCCGATGCGCTGGAGGCTGCCTGCATCGAGACGCTGGAGGCCGGTGTCATGACCAAAGATCTGGTATCCCTGGCCGAGGGCATCACCCCCCGCGCGGTGAACTCCGCCGAGTTCCTCAAGGAGATCCGCGCCCGCCTGGAGAAAAAACTGGCGTAAGGAATAAAAAACACAAACCCCGCCATCCTGACCGGATGGTGGGGTTGCTATTGTCTATGAAAGACAACCACCTGCTATGCAGGTGGCAACAAAAAGCTTTAGCAAAGAAAAGTTGCGGCGAAGGCGTGCCTTCTCCTGTGGGAGAAGGGGGACCGTTCGCACGCGAACGGTGGATGAGGAGTAATGGTTTGTATAGACACCTCATCCGT
>JAZQFQ010000113.1:0-4248 GCA_045539595.1 Eubacteriales bacterium
CTTGTCAAGTTTGGGCGGGCGTCCTCGTCTGTTGCTTGTATTAGATTTCCCTCTGCGTTCTTTCATCAAACCTTCGGCTCCTTCTTCTAAAAATATGCGTTCCCACCTTTTTATAACATTTATATAATTACATTCTTCGGAATGTGTTTCGGTATTCCAATATCTCCGAACTGTTTCGTGATAACTAAGTCGCTGTTCTCGCATACCCATTATAACACAAATTTTGAATTCTGAGGAATACCTTCTGTTTTTTCTCCCTGTTTTCTAAAAAAAATATGCACCTCCAAAAGTGTCTAACTTTTGGGGTGCATATCATCCGGGTGGTGTTTTTTATTATGCGGCTCCGCTCACGCCTGAATATACTTTCGAAAACTTTCGCCGGTTTTGCATATGGCGTGCAGCCAGGGCAACAGCAATTCCTCATCCATGAACAGCGCCGCCCGCGACTGGGCAAAGGTTTCAAAACTCAGATCGCCGCAGTAGCCGATCTCCCTCAGCCCCTCCAGAAAATGCTTCCAGGGAACCGTACCCGTCAGTGGCGCCATATGCCGATCCGCATTGCCGTCGTTGTCGTGGATGTGCAGTGCCGTGATCCGATCGCCCAACGTGGCAATATAAGTGCGGAAATTCTTGTGCAGAAGATGCAGATGGCCGGTGTCCAGACACAGCCCAAAGGCTTTTAGGCCGGCTTTTTCATTAAGCGTGTCGATGAACCGTATCGCCTCGTGAGCGTCACTGCAATGCCCCTCGCACAATCCGCCCTCGCCCGAAAAGAGATTTTCCAGGCACACCGTCACATCCGGGCACTGCCGCAATGTGGGGATCATCGATTCATACAACTGCCAGTTGAGTTCCTCGATCTGTGCCGCCGTGTGGGGATCGTGCCGGGACTGGGAGATCCCGTGCACCACCACCCGCGGCACCTTGTAATGCTGGCACACCTGGATCATGCGCTGATACACACCCAGCATATAGGGAAACAATTCCGGATCCTTGGCGCTGTAGCAGGGGAACGGCGCATGGGCCTGGGATATTTTCAGCCCCGACCCTCGGAGGATTCCGTATTCCTCAAAGAAGTAGGCAACGGCCTCCTCCAGGGGCTTGTCGTAAATGCATCCCTTTCTCCACTCGCCGCTTTTAATCTGCGAGACCTTCAGCCCGTGCTCGATGGCCGTCCAGTCAATGGCGGTAAATCCGGCCTTGGCCATCCACGTATAGCCTTTTTCCATATCGACATGCTCGATGATGCCGCCGCTTTGTATACATATCTCCATAACAGTCCTCCCGGGAGTTTTCGATCATTCACAGCAGATCATGATCTTTCCCTGCACCTGGCCGGGCGTTTTATACAAAGCAAACGCCTCGTTGATCCGGGACAGGGGCATCTTGCGGAAAATCATGTCTTCGTCGTATCGGAGCTGTCCGGTGCCGAAATAATGGGCGGTCAGCTCCCATTCCTCCCCGGGGAAGGGAGCGGAATAACTCATCCACGATCCCGTCAGAGTAAACTCTTTCCGGTTCATACTCTCCCATTCCCGGGCGGTAAAATTCACATTCCGGTGGGGCGTTCCGATACAGCAGATGCTGGCCTTGTTGGCCGCGATGGCAAAACAGGTCTTGATGGCATCCGGCTGTCCGGCCGTTTCCAGCACGAAATCAAACTGGCGGCCGTCCGGCTCCCGGCAAACGAAATCCGCTCCCAGCTTTTTCGCCAGCGCCAGCCGCGCCTCCGACACATCAAAAGCGGTCACACTGCGGGCACCGAATATTTTCGCCCATTGCAGAGTAAACAGACCGATGGTGCCGCATCCCACCACAGCCACATCCCGTCCTCCCACATATCCGGCACAGCGGAGTCCGTGAAGCGCCACCGTGGACGGCTCAAAGAACGCGCCTTGCTCGAAGGATACCTCCGGCCCGAAGGGGACCACATTGCGCTCCGGCAGTTTTACGTATTCCGCAAAGGCACCCTGGACCCGCGATCCGATAAAGGTATAGTGGCGGCACAGGGAATAGTTCCCCCGCTGGCAATCCTCGCAAATCATGCAGGGCACCAGGGGCACACCGGCCACCCGATCGCCCACGGACACCCGATCCACGCCCTCTCCGATCTGCACCACCGTACCGGAAAACTCATGTCCCAGCACGATGGGATAATAATGGGCACCGCCATCCAGAACCCGCGGCAGATCACTGCCGCAGATTCCGGTCATAGCCACCCGGACCAGCACCTCTCCCCGACCGATTTCCGGCGTGGGGATCTCCTCATAGCGAATATCTTCGTTTCCGTACAAAACGCCTGCTTTCATCGTACATTTCCTCCTTCATCCGTCATGCCGGACGCGCCGCACAGCCGGATTTTTTGACGGACCACTTCCGTCACGGCTTTCTTTGCGTTGCCCATATAGCGCCGGGGATCGTTCTCGCCGGGATTGGCAGCAAACGTATCCCGTATGGCCTGCGCCATAGGAATCTTCAATTCCGTGGCAATATTGATCTTGCAGATGCCCCGCTTCACGCTCTCTCTGATCTGCCAATCGGGTACGCCGGACGCACCGTGCAGAATCAGGGGCAGATCCACCACCGCCCGGATGGCACTCAATCTCTCAAAATCCAGATTGGGTTCTCCCTTGTATTCCCCGTGGGCCGTGCCGATGGCAATGGCCAGCATATCGATCCCGGTCTGCTCAGCAAAATCCTGTGCCTCCTCCGGAACGGTAAACGCCGCCTCTCCCACCAGATCGTCTTCCACGCCGCCGATGCGGCCCAATTCTCCCTCGACCGCCACGCCGCGGCTGTGGGCCTCCGCCACAACCCGACGTACCATCGCCACATTTTCCTCATAGGGCAGATGGGCGGTGTCGATCATCACCGAGGTGTATCCGGCATCCATACAGCGGAGAATGGTATCGTAATCCGGGCAGTGATCCAGATGAAGCGCCATGGGCACACCGTATTCCTTCGCCGCCTCCCGGACGATAGCCGCCACGTACCGGGCGCCCGCATGCTTGAGAGTACCGGGTGTGGTCTGGATGATGACCGGGCTGTGCTCTGCCGCCGCCCCTTCAGCCACCGCCTGAATGGTTTCCAGATTATGTACATTAAACGATGCGATCGCCACGCCCCTCTGCCGGGCCTCCTGTATAAATTCCATGGGATTGACCAGCATTCTTTGTATCCTCCTTGACATTTCCCCTGTCGGGGGTATAATGTAAGTATAGAAACTTTCTCAACTTATTTCAATAAAGTCAAAAATGTTGACAAATTCTCAAACTTTCTCAGGAGGAGTTATGTATCAGAAGGAACGCCTGCGGGTCATTCTCAGCCTGCTGGAGCAAAACGGATTCGTCACCGTGCGGTTTTTGACGGAGCAGCTGCACTATTCCACCGCCACCATCAACCGGGATCTGAACGCCCTGCAGAACCAGGGACTGATCCGGCGATCCTTCGGCGGGGCGGAGTTAACCCAGGAGAAAACCGTGCCCCTGCAGTTCCGATACAGCAAAATGCGTCCGGCCAAAAGCCGGATCGCAAAAATGGCGGCTACCCACATCCACAACGGCGACACGATCTTCATCGACTGCTCCACCACCGCCCAGTATCTGGGAAAATACATCACCGACCGCAAAAATCTGACCGTGATCACCAACAATCTGACCCTGGCCTCCTTCCTCAGCGAGTACAACATCGCCAGCATCTGCCTGGGCGGGCGGATCATGGAACCCCCTTCCATGGTCTACAGCGAGGAAACGGTGGAAAACGCCCGGAAATACGGCGCGGATAAGCTCTTTTTCTCCGCCTGCTCCATTACGCCGGACGGCCGCATCGGACGAAGCCGCCCCGAATCCCATTATCTGATGATCCGGGCCATGATGGAGAACGCGGACAAAAAATATCTTCTTCTGGACGTGGATAAGCTGGTGGATCGGGCCGACACCTATCTGGGTACCCTGGCCGAGGTAGACACCGTCATCTCCGATTTTGCTTTTCCGGAGAAGACCAAAGAAATCTACAACCGGACAACCTTCCTGCAAGTGTAAAGAATATTCTGAACGTGAAAAACAAACTATTTTCATTACGCCGAATGCAATAAAAATCCACCCGCAAATGATATGCACCCCAAAAGTTAGACACTTTTGGAGGTGCATATTTTTATGGGTAAAACAGGGAGAAAAAACAGAAGGTATTCCTCAGAATTCAAAATTTGTGTTATAATGGATATGCGAGAACAGCGACTTAGTTATCACG
>JAZQFQ010000114.1:0-3383 GCA_045539595.1 Eubacteriales bacterium
CAAGGTATGGCTGGTGCAGATTCTGTTTGTTTCGCTCTGTGTCATTGCAGCCATTCCGCTGACTATTGCTGTTTTCTCAGATATGAATCCTACTGTAATCAGTGTGTGTGCTGGGATTATCGGGATTGGGCTTGTAGGCAATATGATTGGAGCTTTAATCAGGTATTATTTGAGTAAGTCGATATGAACTTAAACAAAGGACGGTGACGTGTGCATCGTCCTTTTGCTGTCCCTGCGGATTCCCATATTCCGAGAGTGGAAAACGTAACAAATCCATGATATAATAGATGTGCATCCACCGGGATGAGAAGTCATCCAAAAACCTGCAGGTCAACCCTCAATTTCGGGTTTTCATGGGTGAAATCAGCTGTTTTAGCTCAAATTCCCGGATTTCGGGAGTGATTCCGCATCTGTTGGGTGGTATTCTCACCGTCAGAATGTTAGAATAACGGTGCAAAAAACATCCAGGAGGACCGTGCGAAGGATAAGAAAAGCGGAAAATAACATTCGCTGCCTTCGCACACAAAAACTCCTTGGAAAATGGAACCAACCATTTTCCATCGCCGATGGCGACCGGACTTTTTGCCATAACATATACGGAGGATATTGTATGGAAAAGAAAACAATCGGCGGATTCATCTCCGCACTGCGTAAAGCAAATGGCATGACCCAGAAGGATCTGGCAGAGCGGCTGAATGTTTCCGATAAATCGGTCAGCCGTTGGGAGAATGATGAAGGCGCTCCCGATCTCTCCCTGATCCCCGTGATTGCCGAGATATTCGGTGTGACCTGTGATGAGCTTCTGCGTGGGGAGAGGAAGTCTCCCCAGGAACGTGCGGAGCCTTCAGCGGAAACGGAGACATCGCCCAAAGCGGAAAAACAGCGGCAGCGGATTCTGAAATCTGCCATGTCACAGTATAAGACACGCACGTATATTGCTGCAGGAATTTCTGTTGTTGGACTTATTGCAGCACTCATCTGCAATCTTGCTTTTCTGAAAGCATCCCTTGGCTTCCTTGTTGGTGCAGTCTTCTTTGCAGCAAGCATCGTGTGCCAGGTCGTTTTCCTGAACCGCGCCATGTTCAGTGTGGATGAGGAGGAATTTCAAAACCTTCCTGAACTGAATGGATTCAAACGGAACACAGTTCGGCTTACGGAACGCTCAATCGGCCTTACCGTGCTGTTTATCGGCTTTACATTCCCGCTGGTTCTGATCGACGCATATCTTGGGCTCAGCGCGGACAGTATGCTTCTCTTTGGTGCAATCGGTATGGCAGCGTTTCTTGCCATCTATGCTGTTGTTCTGTGGTTTGTGAACGCACGGCTCTTGAAAAACGGAGTGTATGTTTTAAGTGAGAAAGAGGCTCAGGTGTATCGTCACAACCACAAACTGCAGAAGATTCTGGCAATTGTTCTGGTGGCTCTCATTGCAGTTACAGCATTTGTGCAGGAGATCACCACTTCTGTTTGGGGACCTTTTTCCATTATGAAAGGAACGACTTTCGAAGATTACAATAGTTTTGTCGAATTTATGGAGCAGGATATACCTTATGACGGTCATTTTTACAGCGACAGCCACGCAAGACCTGAAGATACAATGACTGCTCCTGCCCCAGAAGAAGATACGGTCTACTATGATCAGTACGGTAATGTAATCGATGAATACGACTACCTCCATGAAACACTGGAGGACAAGGACGGTAATGTACTGTGCGAATACATCCGTCGGAATGAATCGGTATGCTATATTCAGTATGGAGATGGAACGGATATGCTGCCTATCACGGTAAGTACCTATGATGATCTCGATCAGGCACGACAAACGGTTGCAATACGAAATGTATTCTTCGGAATTGTTTACTGCGTTGAGGCAGCCGGAGTTCTGCTTACCTATATCTTAAAGCGAAAGAAATAAACGTAATGCCTGAAGTAACTGACTGAACGGTTGCTTCAGGCATTTTCCTTTTGTAGTCTCATGTCATATTATGTCATTCATATTGCTCGCCTCAAATGTCTCCCTAAAGGCTCTACAGGTAAGTACCGTAAGCTTCGTCTCTCTGCTTTTTTCCATGTAACTATTTATTTATCCTTTATTACTTTCAGCGCGCTTTTTATACTCAGATGGAGTCATACCGGTTCTCTTTTTAAAAATCCTGCTAAAGTATAATGCATTTTCATATCCGACTGTAGCCGCAATTTCAGCAATACTCTTGTTTGAATTTTCTAAATACCCTTTTGCAGCCGCAATTCTCAATGAAGTAATGTACTGCATTGGCGGAACCTTCATAACACTCCCAAAGCTGTGGATAAACCAGTTAACACTCATCAGGTGTTCTTCGGCGTATTGTTCGATGGAGATGGGCTTGTTATAATTTTCATTGAAATAATGCACTGCACGTTCAATATCGTTGATGGTATCGTTTTTTATCTCACGACTTTCTTTGATGTACCGGTTGATCGTCAGTAGAATATGGTGCAGATACAGCTTGATGATATCATCATAATTGGCACGCTGAAGCTGCATCTCACGGATGATCTGGTTGTAAATCCACGGATAGTCGGGTGATATACCGGTAAAAAATACGTTTTCTTCTTTCGGAAGTTCATAGCTGTCCAAATACTCCTCGATCTTCCATCCCGTAAAGTGTACCCAGTAGACTTCGGTCTTATCCTCGACATAATAATTGTAAACCTGCGGTTCCTTCGGACGGAAGAGCACCATATGTCCCTTGGTCACGACTGTCGGCGTTTCGCTTCCCTTGAAATAAAAGTATCCCTTTCCCGCAGCGATATACAGCAACTGATAATCGTTTCGTCCTTCCGGGTGAGGTGTTTCGATAACAGGTCCCGTATGTACGCGATAATACCCGCAGTTATTGATTTTAATGGGGACGGAAAGATCCTCCACATTTGGGTTCTCATCATCTACATATGCTACGTTGATATCCATGGCATTCTCGTACATGGCAGCCTCCGGTAGTGTGATTTTGTCTATATTATACGTTATTTTGTGCTGCATTTCAAGATGTTTCGAGTTATTTTGTGTATATATGCAATAATTTTATATATTGTCACAGTGATAAAGTGATGGTATAATATATATGCAAGATAAAGCACGGTTCAAATAAAATTGAAAAACCAAGGAGTTCATCATGGAACAGCGCAAGTACTTAAAATGGTATCACAAAGTCGGGTATGGAACCGGCGACGTTGCGGGTAACTGTGTGTACGCACTTCTCACCGCATTTATGATGATCTATCTGACCGATACAGTCGGACTCAGTATGGGAATTGTCAGTACCCTGATTGCTGTATCGAAGATCTTCGACGGTGTATCTGATTTTTTCTTTGGCAGAATGATCGATAAGACCCACACAAAGATG
>JAZQFQ010000115.1:0-25769 GCA_045539595.1 Eubacteriales bacterium
GCTGGATGATGAAAAGGCCAGAGACACGGTATTCCACCTGGTTCGTGAACAGCGGTTCGGTATCAATGGTGTTTTCAAAGCCATCCTGTCCCCTGGAGAGCCCCAGCAGCTCAACTTCATCGACTTCGTGCTGGTGATTGCCTGCTTCTGTGCCGGCGCAGTCCGAAAATAACCTGCAGAAAAAACATGACCCGCTGTTTCCAGCGGGCCGTGAATTCAGATATGAATATTTTGCTAAGCAGATGCACTAAGCGTTTTCTTCTTCGAACTTCTTCATGAAGGCAACCAGTGCTTCCACGCCTTCCTTCGGCATTGCGTTGTAGATGGATGCACGCATACCACCAACGGAACGGTGCCCCTTCAGATTTTTCAGACCGGCGGCAGAAGCCTCGGAGGCGAATTTCTTGTCCAGATCTGCATCCCCGGTTACGAAGGTCACGTTCATCATGGAACGGCTTGCCTTCTCCACAGGAGCGGTGTAGTAATCCTGATTGTCCAGATAGTCGTAGAGCAGAGCGGCTTTCTTTTCGTTCAGCTCCTTCATGGCTTCCAGACCACCCAGATCCAGAATCCACTCATATACCAGCTTGGCGATGTAGATGGGCCAGCAGGGAGGCGTGTTGTACATGGAGCCGTTGTCCGCGGCCAGCTGGTAATCCAGCATAGCGGGGGTGTCGGGACGGGCGTTGCCGATCAGATCCTCGCGGATGATAACTACCGTCAGACCGGCGGGTGCCATGTTCTTCTGTGCGCCTGCGTAGATAACGCCGAACTTGGATACGTCCACCGGCTCGGAGATGATGCAGGAGGACATATCGGCCACCAGCGGGATATCACCGGTGTCGGGGATATAGTTGAACTTGGTGCCGTAGATGGTGTTGTTGTAGCAGATGTGTACATAATCCGCGTCGGGACGGAAGGATTCACGGGTCGTTTCGGGAATGTGGGAGAAGTTGTCATCCTTGGAGGAAGCGGCAACCGCGATATCACCGTATTTCTGGGCTTCCTTGTATGCCTTGGTGGAGAACTGACCGGACAGGATGTAATCTGCCTTTTTATTTTTGTTCAGGAGGTTCAGCGGAACAGCGGCAAACTGGGTTGATGCGCCGCCCTGCAGAAACAGTACCTTATAGTTGTCCGGGATAGCCATTACGGTGCGGAGTTTTGCCTCTGCATCCTTAATGATCTCATCGTATACAGGAGAGCGATGACTCATCTCCATAACGGACATGCCGGAATCTCCATAGCAGATCAGCTCCTTCTGGGCACGCTCGAGTACGGACAGCGGAAGCATGGAGGGACCCGCTGAAAAGTTATAAACCCTGTTCATGAAAACAATCCTTTCTGAATTCTTGTGAAAAATATGTAAGAGCGGATAATATGCATCCGCTTTCCAATAATTATACAACCATTTTGCGGTGTTGTCAATGATGAGAGCGGCATATTTTTATGGTTTTTCTTGAAAAATGCGGAAATATTTTGTGAAAATGAATTTTCATGCATGAAAAAATGCAAAACAACCATTTTTGCCATAAATTTTGCAGGATGTGTAATGCCTCGTTGTATTTTCCGTTATAATGAGTGAAAACAAAATGTGCAGGGAGGTTCCTTATGAAAAACGTGAAAAAGCAAATCCGTACTGTGATCGCATGCCTGATGGCGGCCGTTCTCCTGAGCGGATGCAGTGCCAAAATGGAATCCAACGACATGGGAATGATGGACGCGCCGCAGACATCCTACGACGGAAAACATTCCGATGGAATTTATGACACCTCCGGAGACTATGTGTATTCGGAAAAAACAGACAGTGAGAATTCCACTACGCAAACATCATCCGGACACACCACCGGCCGGAAACTGATCAAAAACGTCAATCTCCGCCTGGAAACCAAGGAATTTGACGCGTTTACCGCGGAACTGAACGCACGCATCACCGCCTTCGGCGGATATATCCAGTCCTCCTCCGTGGACGGAGGCAGTTATTACAGCCGAAACTACCGACGTTATGCCACCGTCACCGCGCGTATTCCCGCGGAGCAGCTGGATGCTTTTGTGAGCGGCGTGTCGGAAATCGCCAATGTGACCTCCCGCAGTGAGAACACAAACGATGTGACGCTCTCCTACTATGATATGGAAAGTCACGTGAAAGCGCTCCGCAGTGAATACGATACTCTGGTGGGGATTCTGGAAAAGTGTACCGAGCTGAAGGACGTGATCAGTGTCCAGAGCAGGATTACGGAAGTGCTGTATCAGATTGAGTCCTATCAGTCCCAGTTGAACAACTATGATAATCTGGTGGCGTACAGCACCATCACCATGAACATCTCCGAGGTGGAACGGGAAACCGTGGTGGATCCGGAAACCATGGGCGAGCGCATTGCCGCTGGATTCTCGGAGACGATTGCGGATATCTCCGATGATCTGGAAGATTTCGCCGTGGACTTCGTTATCAACCTGCCGTATCTGTTGATCTGGGCGGCAATCATTGCTGCGTTTGTACTCATCGTCCGTGCACTTGTGCGCCGGCATAAAAAGAAAGTGGCTGCCAAACGTGCGGCCCAGATGGCGGCATATCAGCAGGCACAAAATCCGCCTGCAAAATAAATACCGAATATTGTCACACACATGGCTTGTTTCATATACTGGCATCAGATAACGAAAGTCCCAATTACCTTTTGTGTTCCCACACAGATATGCACCCTGTTTTGTAGGGCGGGGCCTTGGTCCCGACGCCTGAAACGGCCTAAATTGCACGAAACGGCGGGAGCAAGCCCCCGCCCTACGGCAAATTGGCATGTGCATTGAGAGCGAGAACACATTGCCGAATTGGGATTAACGAAAAAAACAGGAGTGAAGCAATATGTGCATTGTGACAATGAAAACCATGACGAACGCGCTCCGTGCCAAAGGGGCACTGATTGCTAAGGGAATTCCGGCCGACGTGATCCATCTGGATCCGTCGGTGACGGCGCGGGGATGCGCATACGGCGTGTCCTTTTCCTGCGGTGATTCCGATGGGGTGAGGAATGTACTGGATTCAAAAGGGATCGCCTTCGGGGAGTGGATAGGCGGCGGGCGGTCTGCGTCTGTGGTGAGCCATGATATATCTTGACAATGCTGCCACCACCTGGCCGAAACCGCCGTCTGTAACAGCGACGGTGATTCGCTGTATGCAGGAGTACGGCGGCAATCCCGGCCGCGGATCCCATCGCCTTGCCATGCTGGCGGCGGAGTGCGTCTATTCCTGCCGGGAGGCGGCGGCCGATTTCTTCGGGGCTGCGGATCCGTCGGACGTAGTTTTCACGATGAACACAACCTATGCGCTGAACATGGCCATCAAGAGCGTGGCCCGGGCAGGGGATCATTTCCTCATTGGCAATATGGAGCACAATTCTGTCCGTCGTCCCGTGGAGCGATTGGCCCGGGACGGGATCATCACCTACGATGTGTTTGATATCCGCGGCAGTGCCCGACAGGTGCTTGCCGATTTACAAAAACGATTGCGTCCCAACACGAAAGCTATTATCTGCGCCCACGCATCCAATATATGCAGCATCACCGCACCGATCCGTGAGATCGGGCACTTCTGCCGTTCCCGCGGGATTGGCTGCATCGTAGACGGAGCACAGAGCGCGGGGATTCTTCACATCGATTTGCGAAGCATGCCCGTCGATATTCTGTGCGTCCCCGGTCACAAAGGACTGTACGGCCCCCAGGGGTGCGGCATGATGGTGTTCGGAAGCGATCGTTTCCACGGTGGCCGCACGTTGGTGGAAGGCGGCAGCGGCGTCCATTCGCTGGATCCCGCCATGCCGGAGGAACTGCCGGAGCATTTTGAGGCGGGAACTCTTCCGACCCCCGCTATCGCCGGACTTGCCGAAGGGATCCGCTGGGTGTCGAACATCGGCACGGACGCCATCCATTGCCACGAGTGCGCATTGTGGTCCCAGTTGTACACGGATCTTCGTTCCAGGCAGGATGTGTACATCTACGATGACACCCCCGGCGCTGTCCTCTTGTTCAACGTAAAAAATCGTTCCCCCGCAGAAATTGCCTCGGAATTGAATCGGGCTGGAATCTGCGTGCGTGCGGGACTGCACTGTACCCCCATGGGACACAGCACGCTGGGGACAGGGAAGGATGGAGCCATCCGCGTCAGCTTCGGTGTGATGAACACCGAAAAGGAAACAAAGCATTTCGCCGATGCACTGCACAAGATTATCCTGAATAAAGCATAAAAAATGGGCTGCTGCGTATTTGCAACAGCCCTTATTTATTGGAATTTATACGTTGAACCGGAACAGAACCACGTCACCATCGGCGATGACGTACTCCTTGCCCTCACTGCGGACAAGGCCTTTTTCCTTAGCGGCGTTCATGTTGCCGCAGGCCACCAGATCGTCAAAGGCAACGATCTCCGCACGGATGAATCCCCGTTCGAAATCGCTGTGGATCTTGCCTGCCGCCTGCGGTGCTTTTGTGCCGCGGCGGATGGTCCATGCGCGAACTTCCTTGGGTCCGGCGGTCAGATAACTGATCAGGCCCAAAAGGGAATAACCTGCCTTGATCAGACGGTCCAGACCGCTTTCCTCAATGCCCAACTCCGCCAGGAATTCCACCTTCTCCTCGGGAGAAAGCTCGCTGATCTCTGCCTCAATTCCGGCACATACGGGAATAACCTCCGCGTGCTCGGCCTTGGCCGCCTCGCAGATCTTTCCGTAGTACGGATTGTCGGGGGATACGCCGCCCGCTTCCTCATCACTCACGTTGGCCACATAGATGATGGGCTTGTACGTCAGCAGCTCCAGCTGGGAAACAAGTGCCGCTTCATCCTCAGTGAACTCCAGCGCGCGGGCCGTCTTGCCCTCACCCAACTCCGCAAGGATTCTCTGGTACAAGGCCAACTCCGCCGCCAGCGTTTTGTCGCCCTTCATCAGTTTGGCGGTTTTGTCCACCCGGCGCTCCAGTACCTCCATATCGGAGAAGATCAGTTCCATGTTGATGGTTTCCAGATCGCGAAGGGGATCGATGGAGCCGTCCACGTGTACGATATCCCCGTTGTCAAAACAGCGGAGCACATGAACAATAGCGTCTACGTCGCGGATGTGGGACAGGAATTTGTTGCCCAGACCCTCGCCCTTGGATGCGCCGCGCACCAGACCGGCGATGTCCACAAACTCAATGGTGGCCGGGGTGTACAGCTGCGGATTGTACATCTCCGCCAGTACGTCCAGCCGGCGGTCGGGCACCGCTACCACGCCCACATTGGGGTCGATGGTGCAGAAGGGATAGTTGGCACATACCGCGCCCGCGCCCGTGATTGCGTTAAACAGTGTGCTTTTGCCCACATTCGGCAAACCGATAATACCAAGTTTCATGATGTAATTGCAATTTCCCCGCAGGGAAGCCCTTTCCAATGCAGTTTCTTCAAAAAATCTATACTATTATACAATATTTCTGCGAACTTTACAAGAGATTGTACGTCAAATATATTGAAATGCTTCCGGAAAAGGAAAATTTTCGCTTTTTCATGATGAATTTATGCACCAATCACACCGATTTCACAAAACGGTCACTTTCGAGTTGTATACTTATGACATAAAGTGGCCGGACCTTTCCTCGGGAATATCCATCGGAATTGGAAAAAAGTGTTTACATTTTAATTTTTCGGTGGTATACTATTGATGTATGAACTACAAAATCACTACAGATTCAAATAAATCACTTTAAAAGGAGAAACGGATTATGGGAACAAAGATTCTTGTTGTGGACGACGATGTCAATATCTGCGATTTACTGCGGTTGTATTTTGAAAATGAGAACTATGAAGTAAAGACGGCCAACGACGGCGTGGAAGGCATCAGCTATTTCAAAATGTATGAGCCGGATCTGGTTCTTCTGGATATCATGCTGCCAAAAAAGGACGGTTGGGCCGTGTGCCGCGAAATCCGCGAAATGTCCTCCAAGCCGGTCATCATGATCACCGCCAAGGGCGAGGTGTTCGATAAGGTGCTGGGCCTTGAATTGGGCGCGGATGACTTTGTGGTCAAGCCCTTCGATATGAAGGAGTTGTCCGCTCGCGTGAAAGCGGTTCTGCGCCGCTATACCGCCCACATGAATCAGAACGATGACGAAGTGGTTAAATTCGATAACATTGAGATCAGCCGTCAGAAGTATGAGCTGAAACTGCGCGGCAAGGCCGTGGACATTCCCCCGAAGGAATTGGATCTTCTGTATTTTCTGGCATCCAACTTTGACCACGTATTCACCCGGGATCAGCTGCTGGATAAGGTCTGGGGCTTTGACTATCTGGGCGACTCCCGTACCGTGGATGTACATGTGAAGCGTCTGCGCGAAAAACTGGAGGGCGTGTCCGATAAGTGGACTTTGAAGACCGTCTGGGGCGTGGGATACAAGTTCGAATTGCTTCAGTAAAATGAATGAGGAAAGCAGGGACGGCTTCCGTTTACGGAATCCGCCCCTGTTTGTGATTTTTCGTGGAGGCAGAATATGTTCCGAAGTGTCTTTACCAAATTTGTTTCGCTGTTTATGTTGATCCTTCTCGCCAGTTTTCTGGTCTTGACAACGATTCTGACATCGCTGGTCAACACCTATAATATGGACGTAAAGATGAATTCCATGGCGGACGCGGCTTACTCTGTGTCGGTGTATCTGCGGGATCAGTACATCGAATCGGAGCAGGCAAGCTTTGATAACTATCTGATTTCGCACAGAGATCACATCATGCCTGTCATCGATTTGTTGTCTGTCAATGTGGACGATATGGTGCTGTGGGTGGTGGATGAAACGGGAGCCCCCATTCTGACGGGCGGAAGCGGACAGAAACAAGTGCCGCCATCCGGCACCGTGCCGGAAACAGAGGCTTCTTTTCCGGACAGCGTCATGCAGGCATTGCGCGCCGAGGGGAATCTGTCCGATTCGGGAACGCTGGATGGATTCTTTCACCGGGGCCATTGTACCTACGGAATCGGCCTGTATACTACGGATTCCCGCTTTATCGGTGCGGTGATCGCTTCCGCGGAAAGCGGCGGCATGAACGAATTGCTGGAGGCCATGGACAATACAGTTCTCATGTCCACCTTGTGGATCATGCTGGCCGCCTTGATTGCGGTATATTTCATCACCGAGCGCATGGTAGCACCGCTGAAAAGCATGAGCCGTGCCGCCAAATCCTTTGCCAACGGCAAATTCGATGCCCGTGTTACGGTGACCGGATCGGATGAAATTGCCGAGTTGGCGGTGGCGTTCAATAATATGGCAGAAAACCTGGCGATTGCCAATGAAATGCAGCGTTCCTTTATTGCCAATGTGTCCCACGATCTGCGTACGCCCATGACCACGATCTCGGGATTTATCGACGGAATTTTGTCGGGTGCCATCCCCCCCGAGAAGCAGGAGTATTATCTGGGCGTGGTATCGGAGGAGGTGCGGCGGCTTTCCCGTCTCGTATCTGCGCTCCTGGATATCTCCCGCATGCAGGCGGGTGAGCGGAAATTCACCATGACGGAATTTGATATTTGTGAATTGTCCCGGCAGGTGCTGATCTCCTTTGAGCAGAAGATCGATGCCAAGAAACTGGATGTATCCTTCGAGTGTGACAGCGATCGTATGGATGTACTGGCGGATCGGGATGCGATCCATCAGGTGCTCTACAATATTTGTGATAACGCCATCAAGTTCTCCTACGAGGGCGGCAAATACGCCATCCATATTACGGAGAAAGAAAAACGGATCCACGTCAGCGTGTATGACGAAGGCGTGGGTATCCCCGCGGAGGACGTGCCGCGGATATTTGACCGGTTTTATAAGAGCGATAAAAGCCGGGGGCTGGACAAAACCGGCGTAGGATTGGGAATGTATATCTCCCGCACCATCATCGAAGCCCACGGCGAGAAGATCTGGGCGGAGAGCGAGTACGGCAAATGGTGCCGCTTCACCTTCACTCTGCCCAAGCCGTCCGGATTCCCCCTGGATAAGCGGAAAAATCTGACGGATCGGAATGCAAGAGAATCCGGAAAGGGAATGACAGTATGATTACCTATACAGCCACTTGTTTGTTTGGCCTGGAAGCACTGCTGGGTGCGGAAATTGACGCGCTGGGATATAAACGTCTGTCCACCATCGACGGCCGTGTCACCTTTGAGGGAGATGCGGCGGCATGCGCCCGCGCCAATATCGGCCTGCGCTATGCGGAGCGGGTATATATCAATCTGGGGACCTTCCACGCATCCTCCTTCGAGGAGTTGTTTGATGGCACCATCGACTTGCCCTGGGAAGAGTATATTGGCCGAGTGGATGCGTTTCCCGTTAAAGGCCATGCCATCAAAAGCGCTCTATATTCCATCCCCGATTGCCAGAAAATTGTCAAAAAAGCCATCGCCAAGCGACTGGGCAATGCCTATGGAATGACGCAGATGCCGGAAACGGGCATCAAATACCAGGTGGAGTTCTTCATTTTGAAGGATTCCGCTTCGCTGATGATCGATACCTCCGGCGTGCCGCTCCATAAGCGGGGATACCGCCCCGAAACCGTAGCCGCACCGCTGAGGGAAACGTTGGCGGCGGCGCTGGCCGCCTTCTCCCGCCCCAGAGAGGATGTGCTGTTCTGCGATCCCTTCTGCGGATCGGGCACCATCGCCATCGAGGCCGCCATGCAGATGCTCCGTATCGCACCGGGCATCTCCCGCACCTTTGCCGCAGAATCGTTCCCCATGTTCGGGACAGATCTCTGGCGTCTTGCAAGAGAGGAAGCCCACGACCGCATCCTGCGGGACAGCACTTTTGAGGTGCAGGCATCGGATATCGATCCCGAGTGTGTCCGTATCGCCACGGAATCCGCCAAGCGCGCCGGGGTGGAGGGCCACGTCCATTGCTCTCAGGCCAATGCGCTGGATATTACCGCAGACGGCCGCCGCGGAACGATCGTTACCAATCCGCCCTATGGCGAGCGGCTGATGACCCAGGAGGAGGCGGTGCAGTTGTACCGGGATATGGGACGGGCCTTTTCCCGTCTGGGACGGTGGCAGATCTATATCCTGACTCCCAACGAAGAATTTGAGCGGCTGTACGGCCGCCGGGCGGATAAAGTCCGTAAGCTGTACAACGGCATGCTGCCGTGCCTGTTCTATCAATTCTTCAAGCCGAAAAACTGAATAAAAAATCAGCTCCCGGCTCATACTTTTCGTAGTATGAAAACAGACGGGAGCTGATTTTTTGCAGATTTTCAATCAGAAACTCACATCGTCCTACGATGATAATATACTCATGATGGATCGACTTCTGCGGGTGGACAAGAGTTTTGATTTGATCCGCCGCCCCATGCGGGTGGGCAATACCCGCATGGTTATGTATTACATCGACGGATTTACCCAGACAGCCAGTATGCAGAAATTGATGATGTACCTGGTCACCGTCAAGGATTTCGGGGATGGCAGTGCCGACGCGGCGAAGAAATTTGCCGAGACCAACGTGCCCACCATCGAGGTGGAGGTCACGGATTCCGTGGATACGCTGATCCTTATGACTATGTCCGGGTGCAGTGTGCTTCTGTGCGAGGGATTCGGCCCCAACGCCATCGTCATCGATCTGCGTACCTATCCCGCGAGAGAAGCCAGCGAGCCGGAAAACGATCGCGTTATGCGGGGCAGCCGGGATGGGTTCGTGGAAACACTGATCTTCAATACGGCCATGATCCGTCGCCGCATCCGTGACACGTCCCTGACGGTGGAGTATATCAATGCGGGAAGCAGTTCCCGCACGGATATGGCACTGATTTATATGGCAGACAAAGCGGACAGGCAGTATGTGAAGGAGTTGGGGGACAAGATCCGCAATCTGAAAACGAGTTCGCTGGTGTTGGGGCATCAGAGCGTGGCAGAAAGCCTGATACGGACGAAGTGGTACAATCCGTTTCCCAAAATCCGCATGACGGAACGCCCCGACGCGGCAGCCGCATCCATTCTGGAAGGCAATGTGATCCTGCTGTGTGATAACAGTCCCGAGGCGATGATTTTTCCCACCACGTTCTTCGATTTTCTGCAGGAAACGGACGATTTCTATTTTCCGCCGCTGACGGGATCCTATCTGCGGATTTTGCGGCATGTGGTGTTCTGGCTGACCGTGGCACTGACGCCTACCTGGTATCTGCTTCTGAAAAATCCCGCCTGGATTCCGCCGGGGTTGTCCATGATCGTACCGCAGAATCCGGGGGCTTTGCCCATTCTCGTGCAATTGTTCCTGACGGAATTTGCCTTGGACGGATTGAAGCTGGCGTCGCTGAATACGCCCAATATTCTGTCCAATTCGCTGTCGGTGGTGGGTGGACTGCTGCTGGGGGATTTTGCCGTCACGGTGGGGTGGCTGTCCCCGGACGTTATCCTCTATATGGCCTTTGTGGGCATCTCCAACTTTACCCAGTCCAGCTATGAACTGGGGTACGCTTTCAAATATATGCGCATGCTTCTGCTTATTCTGACAGCACTGTTCAATGTCTGGGGATACGCCGTCGGATGGCTCCTCGTCTTTGTTCTCATTGCCTCCAACGTCACCGTCAACGGCAAGCGGAATTACCTCTATCCGCTGATTCCCTTTAATGGGAAAGCACTGATGCGCCTGTTACTCCGCGTAAAAAAACACGATTAAAATAGATAAACGCCATCAATGGGAACTTGATGGCGTTTTTTGATGGCGGGACTCTATTTCCGGTTGAATTTCGAACAACTTTGCGGATATTGTTTGTGCCGGCGTGCGTGTTATAATATAGTTATAGATCGGATATTTGATCAAGGAGATTGTATGCGTCTGTTTTTATCGATAATAATGCGGCATGTGTTGCTTGTTCGCGTATGAAAAACCATATGAGCCTGTATGGCAAGGATTATTACGAATACACCGAGTTCCTTTCCCGCGGAATTCCCTATTCGATTCTCATATCGAAGCGCCTGCTGATTCGGCCGATGATCCCTTTATGGTTGTTCTTGTTGGGCTTGTTTTCTGTTCCCAGCCCTGTATTTTTCGCTATGGTCGGATTCCCCTGCTTGGTTTTACTTTGTGTTTTCATTGCTTTGTTTTCTCCTGTTTGGTGTGCGTGCGGGATCTCCCGCAGAGCATACGTTTTCTTTCATGCCTTGATTCTTTTACTAATAAAAATTGTATCCATCCCGATTCCCATGATTTTGGAGGTATTATGGATTTCCTGTATCTGAGTGAAAGCGATCCTTTTGTCATCGACTTTGATCCCCGTCGGGAGATCGTATCCAAAGATCGCTTTTTGAATCAAGCCAAAAAGTATATCAGCACGGATGAAAAGACACTGCTGTACCGACAATGCCTGTTTTCTGATATACTGAAAATCAGCGGTTTGTCGGATTTTTTGGTATCACTTCATGGAAAATTGACCGAGTATGCGCCCCTTATGCAGTATTCACCGCAGGCCGACAACAACGAGGAAAGAATACACAATGTATTATATCCGACAGTTTACATAGAACTGGTTCAATTTATTTGTGACTCTCTGTCGCCGATGACAGAGGCTGTCACGTCCGATTCGCTGAAGCATCTATATGATCTTGCCAAGCGGGATATGGAATCCGTCGAGTACCGCCGTCTAGTGCGCTATTATGAAGCGAATCTTCATACATTGCGCCGGATAAAAAGTGTGACAATCGGTGTCAACCTGGACGCGCTGTATCGTCCGACGGAGGCGGGAATCGTTTCTCTGCATGAGAAGACGTTCCGCTCGGGGGATTTGCTTGACCGGATCATCAAACTGGATTTTGAAAAAGACGATTTCCATTGTCTGGCTCCGCTTACGGTGATCGATAAGAAACTCGGCTATCGGGAAAGTCAGCAGATAAACTATGCTTTACTGAAGGCCATGGGACGGGTGCTGGACAGCGGCCTGCATCACTGCAGTAATCGTCTGCTAAAATATGTTAAGGAGAGACTGGCTGCGTATTTTGCATGGCTTGATTCACTGACTTTTGTGGTCGAAGCGATCCGACGGATACAGATTTTCCGGGACAAGAAGATCCCCTTGTGTTTTCCCCAGGTGAGCAATGACCGCTCATTCTTTGTCGAATCTCTCTATGATAGTGGTCTCTCTCGGGATATGGACAAAAAAGGTATTGTACCCAATACCGTGCATCTGGATGATTCCGTCCATTGCTATATTTTGAGTGGACCGAACAGCGGCGGAAAAACGGTTTTCCTAAACTCTCTTGCTACCGCCCAATACTATTTTCAGTTGGGGATGCCCATTCCGGCCAAATCCGCCTCTTTACCCATTTGCGATGCCATATATAAAATATCCGTTGAGGAGCAGGCAAATGCGGATCTGGTCGGTCGGTTTGAGAAAGAATGTATTTCGCTGTCCGAGGTGTTAAAGAAGTTTACCCCGAACAGTCTGGCGCTGATCGATGAGGCATTTACCTCCACTGCGGCGGCGGAAGCCGTTCCGATTGCCGCCAACTTTATTCATGATCTGTGCCGATTGGGCGGGAAATGTGTTTTTATTACCCATTACCACGAACTTAGCGAAACCGAGCCGAAAATCCGGGAATGCGGTGAGCGGGTGGGGTATCTTCACACGGAGTTACAGGGAGATCACAGATCCTACGCGATTCGGCAAGGAAAAGCGGAGGGAAACAGTTATGCACAGAACATTGCCAAAAAGTACGGCTTGCTGAAGGATTAAGAATCCCCTATGCAGACGCAACCTTGCCTTTCGCGAAAAAATCCTTCCCCGCCGGGGAAGGATTTTTAAACTCTATTTCTGTCAAACCGTCGTATTTCTGGATTTAGCACCGCTTTTGCGGCTTCTGTGCCGGTTTTTGAGCGCACGGGTGTAGGCGGCGATCTGTGCTTCCGTTGCCGGGAGCAGGGAACGGATCGCGTGTACGCCGGTGGTTTCATCCTCCATCCAGCGGATTTTCAGAAGATACTGTCCGCCGCAGGAGCACTTGGCCAAGGACAGTCTCCGCCGTGGGGAGCGGCGGACCCATTTTCCGAAGGTCAGCGGCTTTTCGCACTGCGGGCAAGTGCAGGCGGGGATTTTGTTGTCCTGTACCAGGGCATCATAGGTGTCGTAGTGCAAGACCTCACCGCCGTCTGTCTGCGGCAGTTCGTAGGTGACAAACAGATTGTCGTAATTCTCAATGGAGGATTCCAGGCTGAGGTGCGGACACAATTTGGCGGTGTTGAGGGCATCGTTCAGCGCGTCATGGGGCGGGAAGGTATCGGTGAGCGAGAAATGTGCCAGCGCATCGGCCAGGGAATACTGTCGTTTCTCGCCGTGGACGATCTTGGCGTAGATCTTCTGCAGATCGAACCAGGGAATTGGCTCGGTGTACTGGATGCGGTGCAAGGAAAGATTGGAGCGGAGCATAGGCAGATCATCCGGGCCCCAGGTGAGAAATGCGTAATCCTCGCCGCAGAACGCGCTGAGCTGCTCAAAGGCATCGGGGAAGGAAAGCCCTTCCGACAAACTCTGGGTGCTGATGCCGGTCAGCTTCTTCACGCTCCAGTGCATTTTTTTATAATACTTGGGTGCCACACGCAGACGAAGTGTGTCTATAACGGACAGATCCTCGCCGAGAAGAACAGCACCGATTTGTATGATTTCCCCCGCCAGCGTCAGATCATCCCGACGGTAGGGCTTGCCGGACAGGGCCTGATTCCATTCCAGATCCAGAACGATATATTGCATAATCCATCCCGATTTCTACAGTTTCTGATGTTCACTCCTACCATTATAACAAAACAATGAGGCAGAATCAATCCCCCCGGTGCGATTGAATGCGAAATCATGGGATTTTTTTGCGGCGGGTGTGCCATACTCTCTTTATCGGATCATCCCGTCCACGATCGTGATCTCGCGGTGGCAGTATCGCGCTACCTCCGGATCGTGCGTGACAATCACGATAGTTTTCCCAGCCTCATTCAATCGGCAAAAGAGGTCCATGACGTCTTTCGTCGTGCCGCCGTCCAGATTGCCGGTGGGCTCGTCGGCAAAAATGCACGCAGGATTATTGATCAGCGATCGTGCAATGGCAACTCGCTGCTGCTCACCACCGGACAGTTCTGCCGGGAAATGTTCCAGTCGTTCGGTAATTCCCAGCGTATCGGTAATTTCGCGCAGGACTGTTTCGTCAGGCTTCACATCGTTAAGAAGGGAGGGAATCGCAATATTTTCATGGGCCGTCAGCATGGGCAGCAGATTGAAATGCTGAAAGATATAACTGATATGATTGCGGCGGAATTCCGCCAGTTTGTCGTTGTTCAGGGCATACAGATCCTTGCCGTCCAGACAAATATTTCCCTTTGTCGGGCGCATCAGGCCCGCACAGATCTGCAGAAGGGTGCTTTTGCCCGCACCGGATGGGCCGGTTATGGCTACCATCTCGCCTTTTTCAATGGTTAGGGTTATATCCTTCAACGCCTGCACCGTTCTTGTGCCGCTGACAAATTCTTTACGAATATGCTTTATTTCCAGAAGTGCCATGTCAACCTCCCACTTCCTCGGAGATGGTGCTCCGACAATTTTCATTAAAATACTTTTTCATACTGAAAAGATAAACGAAATAATACAATACAATGAGCACCAGATGGGCGATAATAAACCACAGATTGATGTAGAATTTGTACTGGAATGCACCGAATACCAGAACAGTGGCCGCATACCCCGCCGCAAAACCAAACAGTAAGGTGAATATTGCTTTTCGTACCGTGTATCGACGGAAAGCCGCGTAAATGCGGTGTTCATCCGCACCCAACGCATACAGGGTCTGTACTGCATTTGCAACAGATTCCATTTGTCTCTTGGTAAATATGGAAATGATGGAGAGACTGTAGAGTACCGCGAACACGATCGTCATAATGAAAAGACTGCTGGAAGAGATCACGGCGGCAACCGCTGCAGCATCCCTTATCCCGTAACTGTTTCCTATAGCATCCGAATAGTTTGTGCCGTTCAGCATAAACAGGGAAATAGCCAGTGCAAAGAGGATCACAAAGGTAAGAAATTTTGACCGAGCAGAGGTGCGTTTGCACAAGATTGCCGCAAAAAATCGGTCAAAGTGCCCGGGTGCTTTATCATAGAAGCCCCTGAATTTATCCGGATCGAATTCGATAACAGATTCCGCGCAGGTGTAAGACGCATCGATGCGCAGTATCTTCTTCAAAATGATCTGAAATGTAATGTAAACGGCCATATAGCCAATCAGGGCGGTGGTCAGCAGGGAGGTAATATGCAGATCAAAAACCGGATATACACTGTTTGTATCACTCATATCTACCCATTCACATACTTTGAAGAATACATAGGCGATCCCGCCGCCCAGCGGAATACCGATTACGACGGAAAGCAGATACAGAACGTTACATTCACCGAAAAACAAGCGATGCAACTGTCGCTCCGTAATCCCGATGGCAGACAAAGTACGGATGTCTTCTGTGCGCTGGCGAATGTAGTCGCTGTAGATCAGAACCATGGATACGACTCCCATGGCACCCAGGATGACTTGTAATACAGAAATAAAAATTCTTGCTCCGTTTTCCACTTTCGGAGGGGTAACAATTCTGTTGCGTTCAATATATACACCGGGTGTTGTATCTGTGTATGTTTCCGGATACTGTTGTCTGTCAAATATTTCTGTAATCCGGTTGACTATCCCATCCAAGTCTTTCGGATTATGCAAGGAAATATATAAACGATCTTCGTGGAAACTTATATGAATTTTGTGTGGATTGATGCTTTTTATTACTGAATATTCTTCTGCTTCCTCTTCCGTAATATTCATGATGGTGACATGATATGAGTTTTCGAGACTGGGAATAGTTACAGCATCAATATAATTATTGTGCGAATCACAGTAAATACTGGTGAAACTGAGCATAGACAGCGTGAGAATGAAGACACACAAAATGTTGATATAACTGTTTCGGTATTTATGCATACTGCGTTTATACATCAACTTATAAAACATGGTTGAATCTCCATAGTAAGATTACATTTGTAGTTTAATTATACATGGCGCGCAGGATGATGTCAAGTGTCATTTTCCTGAAATGATAAATCTTCCCATGTCGGGCATCCTTACCCGGATTTGTTTGACAATACTCCCTGCTCGTGGTATAATAATCGGGTATGGAATAGGAGTGATGAGAATGCACGATGAGTTGACCAAAGTCGATATCCGCAAAATGCAGGAAGAGATCGACTATCGGAAAAGTGAAGTAACACCGAAGCTGAAAGAACAATTGAAGGCGGCACGGGATCTGGGCGATCTGAGTGAAAACGATGAGTATCACTCCGTCAAGCGCGCCCTGAATAAGAATTACGGCCGCATCCGCTATCTGCAGGCCATGATCGATACCGCCGTTGTGATCGATGTGGATTCCGCCGAGGACGTGGTGGGTCTGTTCGATAAGATCACCGTGTACGATGAGGAAGAAGACGAGGAGCGCGTCGTTTCCATTGTAACCACGCTCCGCAACGATATCTTTGACGGATACATCAGCAAGGAATCTCCCTTCGGCCGCGCCATCCTGGGCCATAAAGTAGGCGATCGGGTGGAGATCAAAGCCAACGAGAAGTACAGTTATTTTGTTGTGATCCGTCATATTGAAAAAGGCGAGGATAACGAATCCCTGCCCATCAGTTCGTATTGAGCTGGAGGTGCTGTCGTGAAAACACAGATATACGGAAAGACCTTTGATGAGGAGCGCGCTCTTTATCATCTGCAGAATGCCGAGGTGGCGGAGTGTACGTTTGCCGGCCCGGCGGACGGGGAATCTGCTTTGAAGGAAGCACGGGATCTGATCGTGCGGGACTGCCGGTTTTCCCTCCGGTATCCCTTGTGGCATACCCAGTCGTTTCAGCTGCTTCGGTGCAGCATGGATGAGTTGACCCGGGCACCCATCTGGTATGCCTGCGACGGTGTCATCGATTCTTCCGCCATCACCGGCGTGAAGTGCCTGCGGGAGTGTGACCGCATGGAGATCCGTCACAGCAAAATTATCTCCCCCGAGTTCGGCTGGCGCTGCCGCGGATTGAAGATCGACGATACAGATCTGGAAAGCGAATATCTCTTTTTTGAGGCCCGGGATGCGGAGATCCGCGATCTGCGCATGAGGGGGAAGTACTCCTTCCAATACACGGAGAATTTCACCATCACCGATTCCTATCTGGATACCAAAGACGCATTCTGGCACGCGAAGAATGTGACGGTGAAAAACTGCACCGTGAAAGGCGAGTATCTGGCCTGGTATTCCGAGGGATTGACCCTCATCGATTGCAAGATCATCGGTACCCAGCCCCTCTGCTATGCCAAGGATCTGACTCTGATCAACTGCACCATGGAGGGAACGGATCTTGCTTTTGAGTATTCGGATGTGCAGGCCGACGTGCGCGGATCCATCCTTTCCGTGAAGAATCCCCGCTCCGGCGAGATCGTGGCGGATTCCATCGGGGAGATCATCCTGGAAGACAGCGTTTTTGCCACCGATTGCAAAATACATACCCGCGTACCTGTGTAACGGATTCGGAGGGATATAGTATGAATTTCATGGAAATTGCCCATGCACGCCAATCCTGCCGTAAATACGATGCGGCCCGCACCGTGGAGCCGGAGAAACTGGCCGCCGTTCTGGAAGCGGGGCGCCTGGCACCATCCGCCTGCAACAGTCAGCCCTATCATTTTACCGTTTGCCGGGGGGAATTCGCCAAAGCGGTGGCGGATAACGTGACCGGCATGGGCTTGAACGCGTTCGCCAAGGATGTTCCTGTCATGATCGTGATCTCCGAGGGGGAGTATTCGCCCTCTGCCGCTCTGGCGTCCAAGCGGAAGGGGAATGACTACCGCTCCATCGATATCGGTATTGCGGCGGCATATCTGACCGCCGAAGCGGAGGCGCAGGGGCTTGCCACCTGCATACTCGGATGGTTCGATGACAAGGCTGTGCGCGAGATCTGTCATCTGGATCGGCCCATTCGCTTGATAATCACTCTCGGCTACGCCGCCGAGGGAGATGTGCACCGCACCAAAAAACGCAAATCCACCGAGGAATTGGTTACCTTTCTCGGGTAAATTAAAAAGAAACAGGGTCGGCGATCGCCGACCCCGTTTTTTACCACAACCATACATCCATTATACCATGAGATAGGGTAGTTTGTAAAGAGAAAATTGTGATAGTTGACAATATTCTGCGTTTTGTACAATAAGTTGTTGTGAACTTTTAACAGTTTGCCAATTGTCAAAGGCCAAACAATATGGTATACTATAGATGCAAAGGAGGAAAGGTCCAATGGCAAAGTAAAAACCGATTCATTCCGGTAAAGCGTGTTTCGATTACAGGTTATGTAAATGAAAAACACGGCGGTGGTACGCATCATATAGATTGGAAAGTGTAAGAACCCGGTAGTATGAATTCCGTCGAAACCGCATGCACCGCAATGAATCAAAGGAAGCATCCCATCCGCCCGAATGGAATCCAAGCACAGGAAATGTACAGGGGGTATTCTCACTAGAGAAAACAGAGTAAAGTGTAAGATGAGTGCAGAGAAGTCATTCAGGGCAAATAACGAAAGCGAGGATAACAAAAGATGTTAGATATCAAGAGTGAACAGAAATGACCCTTGATTGCAGATGTGGTTGAAAGCCTGCAGTCAAGGGTCGTTTCTATTTTCTCTTACTTTCGGATGCGGCATATCGGCGGGGGAAGCGTAATACAATGGTATTGACAATTTATTGCGCAGTAAGGAGTTATCCTATGCCCGATTTAAAAACACGCATCAAAACCTATGCAGTGGCCATTGCGCTTCCGGTAGCTGTGGGGGTTCTCTCGGCCCTTCTCACCATGGACAATATGCAGATTTACAGCGAGATCCGAACACCGCCCCTGTCCCCGCCGTCAATTTTATTTCCCATCGTGTGGACGATTCTGTATGTGTTGATGGGCGTCAGCTCCGGTAATGTCTGGCTGAACAGGCGGGTGGATCTGCGTCGTGCCCAATCCGGCTTGGGCTATTATGCGGTCAGCCTGTTTTTCAACTTCTGCTGGAGCATCATCTTTTTCAATATGCGGCAGTTTTTGTTTGCATTCGTTTGGCTGCTTGCTCTTTTGTATTTCATCATCCGCACCATTCTGGATTACCACAAGGTTTCCCCCGTCGCCGCCTATCTGCAAATTCCGTACGCCGTGTGGGTTGCCTTTGCCGGGTATCTGAATTTCGGCATATGGATTCTCAATCGATAAAAGAAAAGGAATCACCGTCGGGTGATTCCTTTTACATTTATTTCTGCATAGTCTCGGCTATGGCCAACGCATCGTCGATGTTGGCCACAAAATGCTCAGCGCCCAGGTGCTCATAGAAGCCGGATTTTTTCATCACAGTCATAGGGAATTCGTTCACGTGGGAGAGAAGGAGCGTAACATTTCTTTCCCGGCAAACTGTCAACAGCAACTCAAAATTCTTCATGGCGGTTGCATCGATGGAAGGAACATTACTCATACGTACGATGACGCATTTTGTATCCTGATCCAGGCTGAAATCCAGGAACTTGTCCGCATCTGCGAAGAACATGGGGCCATTGATCTCATAAACAACTGTACGGTCAGGAATGGATTTGTACTTGCTGTCCTCGCTGTTTTTGGCATCCCAGCGACGCACATGAGTAACATCGGACATCCGCTTCATGAACAGAGCCGCAGCCAGTACAAGGCCTACCGCAATGGCCACCACCAGATCGAACACCATGGTCAGAACGAACGTGACAACCAGAACCAGAATATCACTGAGCGCGGAGAACCGGCAGATGTGTACAAAATGTCTCCACTCACTCATGTTGTAAGCCACCATGAAGAGGATAGCGGCAATGATGGGCATGGGAATCATCTTGGCAAGCGGCATCAGTACAAGCAAAAACAGAAGAAGAACGAGGGCGTGTACGATTCCGCTGATGGGGGAGCGACCGCCGTTTTTCACGTTGGCGGCGGTTCTGGCAATGGCGCCGGTGGCAGGGATGCCGCCGAAGATGCCGGAGCATACGTTGCCCACCCCCTGGGCGATCAGTTCCGTGTTGGAGTTGTGGCGATCTCCAATCATGCCGTCGGACACCACGCAGGAAAGCAAGGATTCAATGGCGGCCAGAAGCGCAATGGTGAATGCACTGGGAATCACGGCTTTCACCGTGGCAAAATCAAAGGCGGGCAGGGAAGGCATCGGGAATGCGGAGGACAACTCCGGATACAGGGTACCGATGGTGTTTACCTCCAGCGGTGCGAACTGCACCAGCAGAATGCCTGCGATTACCGCAATAATGGACGGAGGAATCTTTCCGCAGATGGTGGAAAATACGCCCCATTTGGCCCGACCCAGCATGGGCCACAGAATCAGGATGGCCATACCGATACAGCCGACAATCACAGCATCCACATTGAGCGTGGTGATGGATTCGATGATGGCTTCCACCTTTTCACCGGTTTCAATGGCATGGGTGCCGGGGGCGAAGGTAAGACCGAGGAAATCCTTGATCTGTCCCACGATGATGGTGACGGCGATACCGGCGGTGAATCCGGTGGTGATGGTCATGGGGATGTATTTGATCAGCGAGCCGAAACGGCAGATGCCCATGAGAATCAGAATGATACCGGCCAGGATGGTGGCAATGATCAGCCCGGACAAGCCATGGGTGGCCACAATGCCGGCGACAATGGTGGCAAACGCGGCGGTGGGACCGGAAATGTTTACACTGCTTCCGCCAAGAAATGCAATCACAAATCCGGCGATAATGGCGGTGTACAGTCCCTGTTCGGGAGATACGCCCGAGGCGATAGCCAAAGCGATGGACAGGGGCAGGGCAATGATCGCCACGATGACGCCGGCGACCAGGTCGTTGATCAGCTTCGATGCGCTGTAATTTTTCAGCGCATGGAACAATTTGGGTTGAAATGTCTTCATAAGAAATCGCTCTTTCTCCGGTGATTTTTGAACATCCATAATTATACATCGAACGACATTCTTTTTCAATGGGAAATACTAACGAAAAAAGTACCGCCCGGGCGGACGGGCGGTACAGTAATGACCAATACGGTGGGGGACTAGAGAATTTTCTGTGAAGCATATAACTCACAGACGAAACGGCGGCGGATGCCGTTGTATTTGTCTGCAAGTTTGCATAGATCATGAAAACAGGCAGATTTTGTGGAGTCCGGATTGCGTATGAACACATTTCCGGTCATGACGTAGCCGAAATACTCCTCTGCGGTATATATTTTCTCCCAGTATGTTTGAGTAATCTGCGGTTCATGAAAATAGCCGCTTGCCGCTATATCTTTGGATATACGTTCTACTCGATCATTATAGTCATCTGTTTTCATTGTGGCAGTAAATGCGCTGTGTTTTTCCAGAATCGAAAGAAGATCCTGATCCAATTCTGTATCGTATATGAGTTCAATATTCCAGAATGGCATGAGCCAGCCGTGCTTTTTCAGCGTGGATGCACACAGTGAATATCCCTGAGGCTTTGGTATCCAATGGAATGATTGGGCCGCCACAATGGCGTCAAAGTGCGCATGCGGCAGGGCGTAGTTTTCAAAACGGGTGGCAACAAATGTGATGTTTTGGTCTCGGAAGCGCTCGTTTCCTTTGTGTACCAGATCTTCGCCGGGATCCATGCACAGCATCTCAAACCCGTAAGCGGCGAACTGCTCGGTTGCTTTTCCGCTTCCTGCTCCGATTTCCAGAACCTGTGAGCCTGGCGTCAAGTCTGCTGTTTTCACAATGGAGTTGATTGTTTCCAAAGGATAAGATGGTCGAAACTTATCGTAGAAATCAGCCATCTGATTGAACATTTCGCTTTCCATTATACTATACATATGGTTTCCTCCGGCTCATGTGGGATATCAAATATTGTATCATATCCTCGAAACTCATACAAGTGTTTTGTAACCTATAGTATTTACAGATCTGTTTACAAAAAATGATTTTACACACAATTTACGGCAAATGCTTGCATTGACCATAAATATTTGATACAGTTATAGTAAATCTTTAGGATCGCTTTAGTTGTGTGCGGTATCATAGTATAAAATGGCGAAAGGAGAGGGCATATGCGGGTTCTGATTGCGGAAGATGAGCCGAAGCTGCTCAAAAGTCTCGTGCATGTTTTTGAAATCAATCATTATGTGGTGGATGGCGTAGCCAACGGCGCCGATGCATACGATTACGCTTCCTCGGGCGAGTATGACGGATTGATTCTGGATATCATGATGCCCGGCATGGACGGCATCACCGTGCTGAAACAACTCCGGCAAAACGGCATTACCACGCCGGCATTGTTCCTGACAGCCAAGACGGAAACCTATCAGAAAGTGGAGGGATTGGACGCGGGTGCGGACGATTATCTCCCGAAGCCGTTTGCTACCGCGGAACTGCTTGCCCGTGTGCGTGCCATGCTGCGCCGGAAGGATCATTTTACCCCCGATATGCTTACGTTCGGTGATCTCCGGCTGAACCGATCCACCTATGAATTGAACTTTGGCGATCGCACTCAATCGTTGAGCGGTAAAGAGTTTCAGGTGATGGAGATGCTGATGCAGAAAAAGGGCGTCATCGTCACAGCCGACTCCATCATCACGCACATCTGGGGATGGGATGCCAGCGTGGATGCCAGCGTGGTGTGGGTGCATATTTCCAACATCCGCAAGAAACTGGATGCGCTGGGGGCGCCCGTCCGTATCCGCTTTGTGCGGAGTGCGGGATACATGATGGAGAAAACGTCATGATCAACCGCCTGAGACGAAAGTTTATTCTGGTGTGCGCCGTGTCCATTTTCGCGGTCGTCATCCTGGTTTTCTGCGGAATTGCCGTTCTGAATGTATCCTCCATGAACAAAACGCTGGATACGCTGACGGACAGCTTGTCCGAGGGAAAAGGCCGTTTTCCCGATTCCTTCGGGGATCGGTTTCCTGTGCACGGCAGTCGGCCGCAAAAGCCGGACATGGATTTTATCACACCGGAGACACGCTATGCTACCCGCCACTTTACCGTCTGGATAGACGAAAACGGAGATGCGACCCATTCCAATACAGATTTTATACATTCCATCACTGAGGAGGATGCGCAGGAATACGCCCACAGGGCGGTGTGCGCGCAGAAGGATCGCGGATGGATATCCGTTTACCGGTATAAGGTGTTCGCTGATGGCATCGGATCGGCTGTCGTGTTCGTGGACGGTACTATGAACCGCTCCGCTTTGATACAGTCCTTGCTGATCGCAGGCGCTGTTCTGATCGCGGCGGCTGTGGTGAGTTTGTCGCTGATTGCTCTGTTGTCCGGGCGTGTGGTGAAGCCCATCGCTGAAAGTTATGAGAAGCAAAAGCAGTTTGTCACCGATGCCAACCACGAACTGAAAACACCGCTGACTTTGATTCTGACCAATGTGGATATCGCTGAGGCGGAAGTGGGGCAGAACGAGTGGCTGTCCGACATCCGGGCGGAAGGCCAGCGGATGGCGGAACTGGTCAATCAGCTGGTGTCCCTCTCCCGCATGGATGAGGAGGATTCTCCCCTGCAGCTCTGCCTTGTACCGCTGAGTCAACTTGCAGCAGATACGACAGCCGAATTTGAAGTGCTGGCGGCGGACCAAGGGAAGCGTGTTGTCACGGAGATCGAGCCGGACCGGATGGTTCTGGCAGACGAAACTCTTGTGCGGCGTCTCATGGGTATTCTGATGGATAACGCCGTCAAATACTGCGATGCCGGCGGCAGGATTTCCGTCACCCTGCAGAAGCGAAAACATACGATTCTGACGGTGGAGAACACCTACGCGTCGGTGGACACTGTGGAGCTGGATCGGTTATTCGACCGCTTTTACCGGGCGGATAAGGCCAGAACCTACGCCGGAGGCTTTGGCGTGGGGCTGTCCATCGCACGTTCCATCATGGAAAAACATCGCGGTGAGATCACCGCATACAAAAAAGACAATGCAAGCATAGGATTCAAGGTGGTTTTCAAACATTGAGAAAATTTCATGGCTTTTGCTGTAAAAAAAGTAAAGGTTGGATCCGACGGGATCCAACCTTTTATGTAGCAGTTATCATGCAAAATAACTCTTGGTGGCGACAGCGACCAGATAGGTAAGCAGGCCGGCCGCGGTGGGAGAACTTATCCACGCGATCGCAATGCGCTTGAATACACCAAAGTTGACTGTCTTGATGCCATTTACCAGACCGGCACCTACAACCGCACCAACGACGGACTGAGAGGTGGAAACGGGAATGCCCATTAACTTGCCCATGAGGAGTACGGTAAGAGCACTGGCTACGATGACCATGAACCCATCCACCTGGCTGATTTCGGCAATAGAACCGCCTACCGTCATCATAACACGTTTGGAGAAGGTAAGAACACCGACAGCAATGGCGACACCGCCAATGATGGCGGTAATTCTGGCCCCGGTGAAGAATCCCTCGTTGCCATAAATCAAATTGGCGCCGAGGCCGGTGGAGTCGTAGTAGAAGGCAGTTACGCTGGCGGAGCTGTTCTGTCCGATGCTGAAAGCGGAGAAAGCACCGGCAGCAAGATATCCGATTTTTACGATCATGTCATAGTTCTTCATGGAAGTCAGTCGCTTTTCGATAAACTTCTTCATAATGAATACCATGGCAAAGGATATGATGGCCGCACCCAGCGGATTGATCAGCCATGTGGAGGCAAATTCCAGTATTTCGGTGACGTTGCCCTTCATGACCGCAGGATTGCTTATGCCTTTCTTGCTATCAGCATAATCTGGATCTTGTCGGCAATATCCTCGATGATATCGGAAAGATCGCAAAGAAGTTCTACGACGTGCGAAATCTGCATTTTTTCAGCCAGCGAGATATCCATGGTGAAGATCTCCTCCTGAAGCTTATCTTCGATCCGGTCTATCTTGGACTCCAGTGCACGGATGTTGTCCAGAATGGAGGGATCCTTCTGGAGTGCGTTCATCTTGGAGAAGAGCATGCTGATGCTGTTTTCAAGAAGTTCAAACTGCTCTTTGGTGATGGTAAAAATGGTGTTGAAATCCTCCGCATAGGCGGCAGGGCAGCGGAAGCTCTGGAAAACAATGATTTTCGCAATGGTTTCACACTTGTTGGCCACCTTGTCGCAACTGGTGGCAATGGAAATCAGATCCTCGCGGGTAGACGGAAGGAACGAGCCCTCGCTGAGTGAATCAATCATGGCGCGCAGGGACCGGTCAGCATCCGCCTCCGCATCCTGCACACCGATGAAGAGTGCGCGGAGTGTTTCGTGAACCGTTTCGGTTGTGGTTGCGGCACGCATGAAATTCTCAAAATTGATAATACATTTTTCCACGTCCTTGATCTGCTCAACAATCATCGTGTGGACACTGCTGTTTTTCTTAAGCATAGACAAGTTCCTCCGCAATTTCGATAGCAATACAATTTTGCAGGATGGCAGGGAAGCGTGACATCCATTCATACCATCCTATGTATAATTTTAGCACAAATGCGGAAAAGCATAAACATAAACGCAAATTATGTAACGGATCGAGATCGGAGTGTAAAGGCGTGTTTACCTCACGGTATCTTGCGTGCGGGACAGATTCGTATCCTACTAATTGAAGAAAAATGCCTTGAACGACCGGTGATTCTGTGCTATACTAAAGCATCACTTCGTTTACGATGAAAGTTATGGGATGTTTATGAATATGCAGGCGTGGCTTCAAAAAAATACGGAAACC
>JAZQFQ010000116.1:0-35041 GCA_045539595.1 Eubacteriales bacterium
TCTTCCTAAGACCGCTTGGCCTCCGACTTGGTCGCACGCGGGTACGCGGGGGCGGGTACGCCCCCGTTCCTCAGATGGTCTTGAATTTCGACCAGTCCCTACTCTGAGGCAAATTTCTGTTTGTGATTATTTCAGGTTTCGCAGGTTTACCCTCCCGAAGTAGGCCATCTGACTTTGCCAGGTTGCAGGTGAGGTGGGCAAGTTGAAGGTTGCTCAGATCTGACGGATGTCCGCCTCTTGCGATCGGTATGATGTGGTCTATGGTTTTGCTCATCGGGTTCGGATAACGGAGCGTAAAATCAACAGGCTTGCCGCAGATCCCGCACACCGTCTGTGTGGCGTAGATCTTCTTCCGGTTCCTATCCAGGGCGGCTCTGTGTTCACCGAGCTCGTCAGTTCTGTAGGTTCTCGGCATTTCGATCTTTCTCCGGTTGTTTTTTAGAATGGGTGCAGGTGGGTCTGTTTTTCGTAAAGCAAATCTATCTCAAAGGAGGTTCAGTATGGAAACCAATGAAAAAGTTATTGTGCCGCCATGAATAACCTGCACCCGGCGGCTGAAAAGCAACAGGCGGAAGATCTGACCACTTCTTCCGCCCGTATGCTATAGCTTTCGACGATAGAAGAATATCACAGCCAAAAGGCTTTTTTAATGCAACTTAGGTTAATTTCATGTAGTCCGCCACCAGGTAAACGAATGATCTGTTCCAGCGCAGCACGGTGGTGTAATCGGCGTGGAGGACCATGGCAGCGCCCTGCATGCTGTGGGATCTCTTGAAGTATGTCATCTCGATAAGCCGGCAGCGAAGATCTCCGTCCGGCATTGCCCTGGTCTTCCGGATTGCCCTGTCCACCGCCTCGAAGCGTTCCTGATCTCTCGGTGGCAGCTCTCTCAGTGCGATTGCCTCTGTCTTTCTCTGCGTTTTGCCTCTCCCGCCTGTCTTGCTGTATCCCGGCGTGATCTGCTGGCTTTTCAATGCTCTGAGCTGCTTTTTGTATTCCGGATATTTGCGGATCACGTTTTTCACATATCCCCACCAGGGCTCTCTCGGTTTGCTCATGTTTTCTTCCGTCCCTTCTTCGGCAGGATAATCTGTCCGCCTCTGACGTCAGGCTTTTGCGGCAGCTTGCAGCGCATATATCTGCTGATCAGCACACCGTCATCATCCCGGTTTTCCTCGACGTCCATGATGATGCTGCCATACTCCGGCTGTATGTCTTCCATATCCGTCACCTCGATCGGCTCAGTGTAGATCGGCCGGTCCATCCCTCGGCAGCAGCTCCATGTGTTCTCCCCGGCTGGCCTGTCGTGCACATTCTCCGCCATGTATGCTGCCAGATCACTGTGATCTCCCCGGTTGTCGATATCCTCCATCTTGAAGGTGCCCGGTCCTCCGAATTGCTGCCAGATCTCCCTGGCGATTTCCAGCGCATCTCCCGGAAGGATCATGTGATGGTGCAGTCTTGCCGGCGCTCCCCTGTGTGGGCTCCAGTTTGCCGTCACCCAGATTGCCTTCAGTTTTTTCCCCGTCCGGCTGTTGTACGCCTTCCGGAGCTTTGTGCGGAATTTCTTCAGGTCCTCTTTCGCCTGGTCGAAATTGAAATACTCGCTATAATGGCCGCTGTCGTATGACAGGGTGCAGAAAATGTCCCCCGCCTCGAAATTGCAGTTGATCACCCTGGCAAGGTTTCGGATGCTCCCCTTCTCATTCGCTCTGATCTTTTTCTCGCTTGACGGGTTTGCTTTCTTGTTCCTCTTCCTGCATGGCTCGTTATTGTTGGAAAACCATGTGCGCCTCGTTTCCACGACGCGGCCGGATATAATTTTGTACTCCATCAGCTTTCTCATTCCGCCCTCCTTCCGGTCTGGTTCTAATGTTAGCCGCTAAAAGGTCCCTATAGAAACGCGTGCGCGCGTTTCTATATAAGTATTGACCTTTCAGTTTTCAAAGTGCTGAGGCTCTCAGACAGCAGCACCAGTGTCCTGGTGCCGTTGCCTCAAAGTCTCTTTGTAATCAGTTCATAGCATTGCAGGTCTTCACCATCCAGTCCTTCAGTTCTTCGGATGCGTCTATTGCGGCAAAAAGAGCTGTAATAAACATTCCTTCTTTTGCGACAATCCAAATTTCCCCCGTCGCCTCCATGGTCCTCTCGAAGAGTTGCATCTGATCTGAGTAGATCGGCTGCAGATATCGTTCCGGCAGCACATAGCAGCTGCTCCCCACCCGGAGGATCGAAAAGAGGGTTCCTTTGTATAGTATGCCGTTGTCATCGATCACGATCGGCCTGTCTGTCCTGCTGTCCATCGACAGATCCCACGACTTCGGCACAGCTGATTCTCTCGTGTACCAGCTGTCTCTCTTTTCCGGCTTGACACCGAAGGCAAAAAGCAGCGACTCCGTTGTGAATTCAGGCAGCCCGCTCATTTCATAGCATGAGAAATCATCCCCCACCCACTGCGTGCCGTCTTTTTGGGCATAGAGCACCAGCATCTTCCGCTTTGCCAGCACGGAATTAAGCTTTTTGAAATTCATAGCAGTCTCCTCATCCACTTTGGCATTTTTCTTTTCCACATCCAGTGTGATATGATTTTCCACTTCGGTGGCTCTTTTTCCATATAATGCCGATAGTCAGCACCGGCTTTCATATACCAGTTATATTCCCGTTTTCGCTGCCACCGTCTTTTGCTCATCTTGGCTTTCCTCCTTCGGCTCGAAATAACCATTGCACAGGGTGCTTTTTGCTTCTCTCCAAAAGTCAAACCCCGGAGCTGCTGTGTTCTCGCATTTCTTCCAATCTTTTGAAAGTTCTGGCTTGCTTTTTCCCCACCATCTGCAATCTGAGCATTTATGCTTTTCCATTGCTTTCCTCCTTCGACAGAAACACTTTCAACTTTTCGAACTCAGCTTCATCATCCGGGTTGCCATAGCTTGTGTTCCAATATTCTTCCAGTGCAATCAGATGAGCAACCTGCTTTGGGGACAACAGTTCAAGATGGTCTTTGACGATTTTCAGTCTCCTATCTCTGTCAGGATGTGCGCTCCAGGAAAAAACGCATTGACAGTGTTGCATTTCATACTCACAAATTGGGCAGAACTCAATATGCACATGTCCATTCCTCATGTTTCTTCCTCCGCTTCGATGACAGTTGGCATACTATCCAAAGTATCAATTAGACATTCATAAGCGTATGACCACGAGAATGGTGCGGTATTTTTGTTCCATTCATCTTCTGCTCTCTCTTTGAGAATTTTGCCGAGCAAATCCGCATCGATCAGCCTGCCGTGATGTGCTGGTATTTCTTTCACCTTTGGGTTGCTGTAGTAATTGCGATTTTCGGTCCTAACAACAGCTCCGCCCGGCATCAACGTGATGTAAGTATTTTCATTCTTCGGCAGTATTATTCCATCAATCAGGACACTCATGATTCACCCTTTCTCCTTAATTCTAATAATCCTGAGAACATAGTATCTCTTATCAGGCTTAGCACCCCACTCTGGCTTTCCACGCCCGCAAGAAAGTGTACACACTGCGGTTATAGCTGGGGACCCAGCGCTGTATCCGTTGCGGAATATTACTTCATGCTCTTTTCCCCAATAAGCAGGATATCCCCATACATTTCTGAAGCGCGTGAAATAATAGGGTTTGATATCACGGTATTCTTCTGTCTTTTCCCCTGAAAGAATCATGTCAAACCACTTCTTTTTAATCGGCAATGTTAGCATCAGCTTTCCTCCTTCGGCTTAAACCAGTTGAATTCATCAAAAAGGGCGCCGGTGGTACCTGCCCGGCGCCCTAATGTCAACCGGCAGAATAAGAAGTTGAACAAATTATAAATTGCAAAGGATATAATCATGTTCTTGTTACACGACGAAAACAGGAAAAATAACCTCCTCTTTTACATTACATTTTAAATTTTCTGCCGGATGCTTACACATGATTTAGGTCTCCACCTTCTTGCGGAATGCGTCCACTGCGGCCATGATCGCTTTGGAGAGCTTCTCTGCCGTCTCCTGATCCGTGTTGCGGATCTTCAGCAGAAGGCCGTGGAGACGGTTCTGGTTCTCCTGCAGCTGCGTGAAATAGATCTTGAAGGTTGTCATATCCGGGGAGGCCGTCGCCAGCTGCTTCCGAAGGTCTTCGGCTTTCTGTTCAGCCGCTGCCTTGCCTGCTTCCGCTGCGGCTATTTCAGCCTGTGCTTCGGCATGTGCTTCTTCCCGGATCTCTCTTCTCTTCTCCTCCGATATCACAGGATTCGCTTTTGCATCCGCCAGGGCTGCACGGGCATCCTGCAGCTTCTTCTCGGCATCCTCTCTTGCCGATTCGGCCTTTTTCGCTTTGTCAACGGCCTTTGCTGCCTCTGTCTGCAGATTTGTAACCTGCTTGGCCTTCATGTTGAGGTCCCGGTTTGAATCTCTCAACATTTTATTGTCTTCTTCAAGCTTCTTCTGTGCTGAGACGGCAGCATCCCGCTCCTCTATTGCTTTTTTCAGCTCACGGACTGACATGCTCTCCACATCGTGCTCTTTCACGAAATCTTCCCGCTCATTTTCCGGCACGGAAAGAAGGGCAAAAGCCTGAGAAATCCCCAAATTCCGAAACGTTTCGGAATTTACATCGCCGAAAAGGCTCTCCTGATTTGCCCCGTAGGCGTCATAAATCTTCATCATCATGGTGGCTTTGTCCTGGGAGAATGGCAGATTGTCCTTGATCCAGTTTCCCCACTCTCCGTGGTCCACCAGCTGCTTTGCCTCAGTGAGCTTTCTCCCCAGCTGGATGGCATAGGAAAGCTCTGACCGGAGAGCTGTCTGGTAGAGAGTGTTGATCTCTGTCTTGATCACATTGATGTCACGGAATTCGCCTTCCCGGACGGATGTGGTTTTGCTGATGGTCAGTTCGTCACTCATGCGGTTGTCCTCCTGTTATTTTTCAGCAGGTATGGAGCCAGCACATCCGTCTCCCACGCCTGCACAAATTCTTTCACATCTTTAGGGATCTGAAGCTTCTTCCCGTGTGCAAACTCATTGCCATATCCATGCAGCTGGATCCGGTGCACTTTGCTGCCGTTCACATCCTCGTTGAGTGTAAACCAGCTGCGCTCCGGCCTCCTGGCATGACGGACGAAGAAGATCATCTGCCCCCGGCAGTGCTGTAAGGCATAACCGCCCACGCAGTGATGCAGCACTGCACCTTCCCTGACCAGTTCCGCAGGGCTTTCCGGGATTACAATGCAGTATTCCCCGTTTTTCCATTCCAGAGGAGCGTACTTCTTCTTCATTTCCGCAAAGGTCCGGCGCTCTTTCGGAGTGCCGATCTTCTCCTGCTCTATTCTGATGGCCGTCAGCGCATCCGATACCCGGTCATGAGCGGTCCGCAGATCTCTCGGGAATTTCTCCTCCTGCGTCAGCTCCGTTTCCCGCTCCGTCATCTCGCAAAGGCTTTTGAGCATTCTTCTGTAGTCCAGATAATGGACTGCATCGGTTTTCTGCTTCTCAATGTAGCCGCAGATTCTCCCGAGGCCGTCAGAAAAGAATGGGGTGAAGTAATCTATTTCGGTAGGATCGATCTTCTTCCCCCAGGCTGTGAATTCCGCCGCCGTTGTCTTCGGGAAGATTTTCCGATAGTCCTTGAATGCGCCCACCAGCCGAAGCGCCCAGGCATGAGAGACGATGAAACGATAGTCTTCCTTCCCGACTCCGAGGATCCGGTGCGGTTTTTTCTCTCTCAGGTCCATGCCTGCCATGTCCGTGCTGTAGCAGTATTTCATCCGGGCACGAACATAGTCTGAGGCGATGGCAGCGCCTCCGGTTTTCACCAACGCCTCGATGGTTCGATGCTTTGACCAGATCTTCAGATAAGAGGAAGCGCACAGGGTATCCTTTGCTTTGAAATAGGTGTCGATAGCTGTTTTCTCACCTGTGGTGCCGGTCATGTCCTTCACATTGCAGAACATATATGCTCCAGTTGATATCATGTATAAGCCGCCGCCCTCGCAATAGGGCATGTCTTCCGGATCATTCCACCGGCCGATTTTTCTCCATTTCCCATCTGTCCCGGTTCCGTACCGGATGACTCTGCCGGAAGGGCTGACAGCCGTTGCACACCTTGCTGCTGCAATCAGCTTACTGTATCCTGTCTTTCCCAGCCATCTGGTCGCCAGCCAGTACAGGATGACGGTAGTGGTGCCGATATTCGTCAGCTCGGCGATCTGCGTTGTGAAGCTTCTCCCGTTAATGCTGCTTCTTCGCACAAGCTGTGCCTTTACTCCGCAGCGAGGGCAGTGCATATATTTTCTCCGGTTCCCGCCCACATCAAAGGCAACAGTCTCCGGTTCCTCGCCGTCCGTCCATCCGTCAAGAAGATTTCCGTCTTCCATCTGAAGGAGAAGGATCTGCTTGTTCTTGTATCCTGCTGTGAATGTCTCTCCGCATTCCGTGCATCTGCATACGGCTCCCCAGTGATTCCTTCCGCCGATCTCATAGCTGCCGAAGCAGTTCAGAATCTGCCAGGTATCCGGATCCGGCACACTCTCACGAGCCCAGATAATCAGAGGCTGCTTGATCTCCCGCAGGCGCTCGGCATAGTGCCGGAGCTTTTCTGACGGCTCCGTCGGCAATGAGGCAAGCGTTGCCTGCTCCCACTCCTGCTCATTGATTTTCTTTCCCATCAGAGAAAGTCCTCCAGATTCAGGATATTTTCCTCCATTGCTGGTACCGGCTCAGTTGCCGGCTCCGGCCTCTCTGTCTGATCCGGGAGACCGTAAAACTTCCGGATGACCTTTTCCGCCTCTGCCGGCGTGATGCAGACGCAGTTTCCTCTGTTTTTGCTGTGGATTTCGTCCGCATGCTTTCTCAAGGCATCCGCACATTTTGTTATGCTCATATCCGTGTTCTTCAGATCTTCTTCAACGATCTGGGAGATTGCAGGCTCTGCTTTGATCATGTCAATCATCTGCATGCCGATCATCCATGTGGGACTATTTTCCTTCCCGCTCTGCTGTTTTTTTATTTCTTCGATTGCCTTCATCGGCTTCCTTCCTTTCATACCCGCAGGCCACACCGCCGTGATATGGAAACGTGACCGCATATTTGCATTTGCCTTTGCAGCGCAGATGGTGGATATATACCTCCCCGGTTATATACCCGTATTTTTTGATCATGGCCGGCCACGGGCACCGGAGCATAGAATCCGCCCGGTATTTTTTGCCGTCGATGCTGTCCATCAGCTTCTCATGCTGCCGGCTGTCGAGCTCTTTATACCGTCGCTGCCGCGTCCGTTCATCTGTGGCCATCCTGGTCCTCCAGAAGATCCATCAGGCTGTCCCGCTCCAGGGCAAGGTTATTGATCACATCCATCGCGTCCTTCACAGTTTTCTTCATCTGCTCGGCCATGCCCGTAGTCATGTGATATTCTCCGCTGCCGTCCATGTGAGTTTCATATCGGAGCGGCATGAAATACAGATTTTTCAGATCCGTCAGAACACTTTTGACGTCCCTCATTTTTCGCACTGCTTTCTTTTGTTGAAATTGGACCCTCGCCCGAAACTGAGCCGGTTATTGTGAAAGGTTTTAGAATTCTTGCTTCTCAGCGCTGAATCCTGATCTATGTCCGGGTTACAGGCTTCCAGGATGCAGGCGAAAAAACTACCGTTGAAGAATGCCGCCACCTCCCACCGCCAAACATGGCAGCCATCCGCTTTCACAAGTGGCTTCTTTCCGGCGCTATTCAGCTTGTTCCAGTCCTTCACCGCCTGGAGGATCACCCCGGCTGCCAGGCCTTTGAGGATCCTGTCATCCCGGTGAATTGCACATTCTTCCATCGGGACAGTCTCGATCCGGCGGCCGTCCTTCGTCAGTATCTCTTTCTGATCAATGAGTTCTGCTATAGATCGCCTGGGCGCCCGATGCATACACCCGGCTCTGGTTTTCTTCTGTCCGGACATTGCCGTCTCCTTCCGTTATTTCGTGATACTTTTCGACTACTTCCAGCCAATCTCTGCAGTTATATGATTTGCCATTGACGGACATGATGTATGATCCGTCCGGCTGTAGCTGTGCTTCAAAAGAAAAATCTTTCATTTTTCCCTCCCCATCTGCTCTTCATCATATTCCACATGCTCGATCTGCAGATCTTCATCGCAGCTGTAGTTTGGGCACTCGTCTCTGTACTCACACTCGCCCTTGTTCTCATGAGTCCAGAATGGACAGCGCCAGTTATCACACGGTTTCATCCTGATCCCCGCCTCTCTTTACAGACTGCTTTCCGATAAACACGCCGATGAAGTAGCAGGCCACGGCTGTTGCCAGCTGGATGAGAACGATTTCAATCATGTTTCTTCCTCCCGCTCCTCTTTTTTCGTATCCTTTTCCAGGTTCCGGCGCAGCTTGTTGTGCGGCAGCTGGCTTTTCCATTTCTTCCGGTAAAGCTCCTGGGCCACTTTTTTCGAGTTCATCCCCGGCACATGGGCCTTTTCCTCCTGATAATCTCTGCCCATGGCCTTGTATCCTTCCATTCATCGTATTTCATCCAGGATGCATCATACGGCTCATCATCCCGCATGGCTGCCGTCATGTCTTCCAGCTTATCGCAGAGACGATTGATCCATCTGGCCAGCCTGCGCCGGCGTTCCGGTACCGTCATGATGGCCAAGCATGCAATGATGTAAATGCTGAAGATGATAAAACCGACAATCAGGATCCTGTCCCACACCGGGAAAGACATAAACACTCCGGGCAGCATCACACACGCCCCTTTCCGATATTCAGGAATCGCTTTGCATCATAGGTGACGCCTTCTGTTTTCATCCGGATCGTTTTATGTAAGGCACAGGCCGGACACACGACGGCGATCCGGCCGGACCTGTATTTCACGGTGTAGATCTTCTCGCCTGCCCAGACGTCTATCAGCCGGTCGCAGTCCATGCAGTGCAGAACCGGATATTCTTTTGCCTGAGACGGTGTTTTCTCTTCCGCTGGCTGCTGCACGGCAGGCTCTGCCGTTACTGCTCTTTTCGGTCTTGCCATCTGTCATCCCTCCCTCTCCAGCTTTTCGTCAGCGTCCTGATGTATGAAATCATTTCGTGGATTTGATTGTCGTTCTGCTTGCTCTGCGTATAGATCACAATGATTCTCTCGCGACGCTCTTTTCCCCAGGTGTTCAGCTTTTCAGAATGTGAAAACAGCTTGAAGTCTTCCTCGCGCAAGATCTTACCGCATGGCAGTGTTTTGCTCTCCCCGTCCTGGTGAAAAGCTCTGAATGCCCGGACAGCAAGGTTATAGTCCGGAGCCACGATTTCTGTGAATCCGTCTCTGTATGCCTGGTCCCCTTCTCCGGTGTAAACTGCATACCATTTGTTCATTTTTCCTTCTCCCTTCTTTCTTTGAGCCATTTTTCATATGCTTTCATGTTTTCCGGATCCGCATAGAATTTCAGCAGCGGCCCGTCAAGCACTGCGCAGATATCCATGAGGCTTGTTTCCGGTATCTGAGTATGATCAATCATTTTGTTGCGCTCCCCTTTAACTTCTGTTATAATGGAGATGTTCCGATCGTCATAAGGAACACCTCATACTCGCCGCTCCGGGCAGTGCAGTCCCCGGGGCGGCACTTTTTATTCCTCTCCGGCCTCTGTCGGACGGAACAGCTTCACAACCAGTTCCCGACTCAGAACCAGTTCCAGGGCTACCTGGAAACCGTGCAGCTCACTGGCGATCATGCAGTTGCTCATCTCGTCGCCTGCCTCTCTGGCATCCTCTGCGAGCTGCCTGTAATGCAGGATCTGCGCTCTTATCATCTTCTCCACCTTCTTCACCTCCTCCGCTCCGGGTGCGAAATTGCACCCGGTTTTTTCAATTTCCCTGCGAAATTTGGCACATGTTACGATGCGAGTCCCTCTTCCTTCTGAACAAACATGTCCAGAGGAACATTCAAAGCTTTGCATATCGCAAAATACTCTTCAGCAGTGATTTTCCGCTTACCGTTCATCATTGTTGAGAATGTATTCATCGGAATTCCAATTCTCTCCGCGATTGCGCCAAGTTTTAGTCCCTGGCTGTCGATATAATCCTTAATGCGTTCCCCGAGCAATGGTATCACCTCCTTAACTCCAGATATTCTGGAGTTCTCATTCAATATAATCCAGAGAAACTGGAATGTCAACAAAAATTTCAGATATTCTGTATTTTTTTCTTGATTTGCCTGCTCTATTCGGTTATACTCATTTCAGAAATGCTGGAATGAGGTGAAAAATGTGTCTACAGTCAGAGACGAAATTGCAAAAAGCCTTCTTTTCTACAGGAAAAAGTGTGGCCTCACTCAGAAAGAATTAGCTGAAAAATTAGGCGTAAAAAACACCGCCGTCTCTAATTGGGAAAGCGGCAATAATTCGATTGATATTGAAACTTTGTTTTTGGCCTGCGAAATCTTCGGTGTTACTTTGAATGATATGTACGGAAAGTATTCTGTGACGACAGAAAAGCCCGTCACCACCGAAGATGGCAACGGGCTCGATTCTGAACTATTAAAAAGGCTCATGTCTCTGACGCCGGATGAGGCTGCGAAGGTAGACGCTTTTGTTCAAGGACTTTTAGCATCTCGTTCAGGAAAAACTTCTCTTCCTGAGACAAAGAGGCAATAATTGCCCTGGCCTGTTCTTCACTCATAAGAACATACCCCTTTCTGCTATATTCCTGTCGGCAGTGCTCGCATTATAACACAGTTCTTTTTAAAAGTGTCAAAAGTGTTACATTATTACGAAATACGTAAGAAAGGACTATCATCATGGCAATCAATTTCAACAAAGACAGCGTTATCGACCTGACTCCCATTTCCCGCTCCGAGGTTTACTCAGAAATTGAAGATCTACTCCTCGAAGATGAGAAGATCTGCGCCGCATTCAAAACAATTCGTGATCAGCTTGTTTTCACGACGCTCAGGATCATCTCGGCCGATGTGCAGGGCATTACCGGGAAAAGAGTTTCCTACACTTCCCTGCCTTATTCCAAAATTCAGTTTTTCACGATTCAGACTCCCGGCTTTGCTGAGCTTGTGCCGGACTCCGAGCTGGCCCTCGTATTCACAAACGGATTTAAAGCTACATTTGAGTTTAAAGGCAAGACAAATATCGGCGGGATCGGCCGTCTGATTTCCCGGTATGTCCTGAAATAAGAAAACCGCTGCCGAAAAGCAGCGGACAAAAAATCAGATGGGAGGATGCCTTTGAAAAAGAGAATATCAGAAGGCAGCGGGCGCAGCGCGGTAATTTATGCCCGGTATTCCTCCCACGCCCAGCGAGATGTGTCTATCGAGCAGCAGATCCAGAAATGCGAGGAATACGCCCAGCGCAAGGGATTGACTGTCATCGAGATCTATTCCGATGCAGCCATCTCCGGAAAGACGGATAACCGGCCTGCCTTCCAGCGTATGATGAAGGACAGCAAAAAGCACCGGTTTCAATATGTCATAGCCTGGAAGTCAAACCGCATGGGGCGCAACATGATGGAGGCCATGATCAACAATGCCGAGCTCATGAAGCATGACATCCATTGCCTTTATGTCGAAGAAGATTTCGACGATACGGCTGCCGGCCGCTTCGCATTGAGAAACATGATGAACGTCAACCAGTTTTATTCCGAGAACATGGCCGAAGACATCCGGCGCGGCCTGATGGATAACGCCGAGAAAGCCATGGTGAACACCCGGCCGCCTTTCGGTTATACTGTCGGAGAAGATCGGCGCTTCGCGATCCGCGAGGACCAGGCTGCCATTGTCCGGGAGATCTTCGACCGGATCCGGGAAGGATGGTCCTATGCGGATATCGCTGCCGACCTTAATAATCGCGGGATCAAGACATCCATCGGCCGGCAATGGAATAAAAACAGCTTTCACGCCATGATCAACAATGAGATGTATCTCGGCGTCTATAAGTATTCTACCGTCCGGATTGAGGGAGGCGTTCCCCCGATTCTTGACCGGAACATTTTCGAGGAGGTACAGCGAAAAGTGCATACCAAGAAAAACGCCGCCGGCCAGCCGAGAAACAGCACCGGAGATTATATGCTCACCGGTAAACTGTTCTGCGGGCACTGTCTGGAGCCGATGGTCGGTGTCAGCGGCACCGGGAAGCACGGTGAGCTCCACTATTATTATTGCTGTCAGGGGAAACGCCGAAAGAAAAGCGGATGCCAGAAAAAGAATGTAGTCCGAGACGAGATAGAGCGGCAGGTTATCGAGGCGATCCGGGACTATGTCATGCAGGACAATGTGATCAATTCGATCGCCGAAGCTTATGGCCGTTTTTATGAATCCGCCCGGAAGGATGACGTCCTTCTCGCCATGAAAGATGAGCTGGCGCAAAATCAGAAGGCAACGGCGAATCTGATGAAGGCAATCGAGATGGGAATTATAACGGACACCACGAAAAGCCGGATGCTGGAGCTGGAGGCGCAAAAGAAAGACCTTGAGGCCTCAATTCGTTCGCAGGAGGGAGTGCTGCAGCGGATCACGCCGGATCAGGTCCGGTTCTTCCTGGAGCGATTCAAAGAGATGGACTTCGATGATCGAGACGTCCAGCGGCAGCTGATCAAAACATTTGTCCAGGAAGTTTATTTATACGATGATCACATGAAGCTGCTTTTCAGCTTTGACCCCACCGGAGAAAAACGCATCGATTTCAATGAAATAAACTGTGAAATTGCTCCGGAGGATAAGGGTTCGTACAGTGACTCTTTAAGTCCACTTTTTATTATTCATACGAACCCCACCATTATATTTGTATACTCCTATGGGTTCGTTCTTACCGTTCCTGTGTAAGAGGATTAGCCAGACGTGTTCTGTCACGTCTGGCTTTTTCTGTGCCTCTCGCGCTCCTCCTTTGTAAGAATCTTCCGTTTTTGTAATTTTCTTCCAGATTCAAGCGAAATAATGTGTTTTGTGATAACATCCATTTTACAAAGGAGATTGATGCCATGATCAGAATAAGACTTTCCACGCTTTTGGGCGAAAGGCGGTGGACACAAGCAAAGCTTGCCCGTGAGACAGGTATTCGAGCTGCCACAATCAGCGAAATGTACCACGAAATTGCTGAACGGATCTCGTTAAGCGATCTTTTCAAGATCTGTATTGCCCTTGATTGTGATGTTTCCGATCTGCTTGAGCTCGAATACAAGCCAGAGATCGATATTGATGACGACTGATCTCTAAAAAACAATACGAAATGCCTCTACCAGGTTGCCGAGGCCGGCAAAATGGTAGAGGCTTTTTTTATTCTTCTTTGGCCGCCTGGATGATCTCAATGATCAGCGTCTTAACCGCCGACAGGCCAGCCATGGCCGCGCTAAGCAGAGCCGACTTCCATGCCGCTCCATCCATTCCAATTGCTCCGGTTGCCGGGCAGGCCACCAGAAAGCCTTCCAGGAATGTCCAGAATGCCCGCTCAAGAATGTTCTTCCAATTGATTTTTTCCATTGTGCTATGCTCCTTTCTTTTCCAGTGCTGATAGTCTCCGGTCCGTCTCTTTCATCTGCGATTCTATGACCGGGACTCTCTCTGCAAAATTGTTATGTTTCCGTACTTCCCTTGTCAGCTCATCAATTTTTGTGTCGGTGACTGCCTGTGCTGTTTCCAGCTTGTGGGTGACTGTCGCCCTTGTGTTGATTGCCGTGATCACGGCCACCAGCACGCTACCGAGTAATCCAAATATTCCGGTGATTAATGCTACCTTCACTGCTACATCCATTTCCATCACCTCACAGAAACATGACTTGCCATGTGCCCTGGTCAACAATGCCGGTCACGGGCTGGTTGCACGCTGCCTGCATCTCTCGCACTGCTTTTTCGGTGTTGTCTCCGAAAACTCCATCAATCCTGTGGTTGATAATTCCTTTGTAGTACCCCATTGCTTTCAGTCCGGCCTGCAGCATGGCCACTTGCGTTCCTCGGTTCCCCTTCTTGAGAGGAGGCACCCCGATCTCTATGTATGGCTCCCCCTCCTGGACATTGCCGACATTGATCGGACATGCATCCTCGGTTGCGCCTCCGGTGCAGTTATTGGCTGCTGCTGTCGCGTGTTCAATCTTCACAGCCGTTGCATAAAACTGCAGTGCTGCCTGGTACCTCTCTGATAATTTTGCAGCTGCTGGATCCGGATTCTCAAACTTCCAGCAGAATTTTTCGACAGCTTTCTCCATTCCTTCAGCTGTACAACTGCACAGCTGCTGATAAAGCGCTGAAAAATCACGGGACAACTCCGTGAGGCAGAGATCACACTGCATTGCTTCATCTGCTATGGATACCTGTCTGGCGTTTGCCATTTTCCATAGTTCCGCTTTCCGACTCCAGAATGTCCATTGACATAGGCCATATCCGAATTTGTCATGCACAAACTGGTCCGGGCTTATTCTTCCTTCATCGACGGCGCTGGTGTATTCGCTATCCCTTAGCGTGCATCGGTTTTCTACATTGTTCGGCAGCATGGCGGATTCCTGGAACATGTTCCCCATAACGGCACAGGCTCCCGCCGGTGATAGGCCGCCCGCTCTCAGATGCTGGTATATTGTTAATTCGCTCATTTGCTAATCCTCATAATACGCAGGAGACGGATCATAGACCGGCTCTATTATCCCGTCAATGAACATCTCCATTTCTTCTTCTGTGATCATTTCAAGGGCCTCCTGCCACAATTAAGGCTGCTACCAGGAACCCAAGAAACACACATGCCGGGACGATCCATAGCAGGTGCAATGTTGATATCATGTTGCTCCCTTCTTTCCGGTCCTAATAAACGGAGCTGGTTATACATCAACCAGCTCCGTCCTCTTTATCCGATTGTTCCGGCGGTGATATGCCGATTCCTTTGATGCGCTTCTGGATCTCCCTCACCCGCTCTGCCTCTCCCTCCGTCATCGTGCCGGTCTGCAGCAGGCGCATGGCGAGATGATCGGTCAGAGCTGCCAGCTCCCCGATCACGTTGCACAGTGTTTCTATCAGTTCAGGAATCGTCATATCTTCCGCTGCCTCCCCTTTATTCCGGCTTATCCGGCCATTCGATCTCAAACGGAAATCCCGGCTGCTCCGGAAGATCACGCAGGGCCTGCCGGTACTGACCGATTGCCCCCTTTGTGATGCTCCACAAAGCGGTTAGGATCTCCTTGACGACCGTCAGCATTGTGGTTGCCGTCACCTTGTCCGGGAGGTTCATGCCGAACCTGTCGAGCGCCGTCATGGCGTCCGATTCCGTCAGCAGCTTGTCCCTCAGAGATCTGGCTTTCGCAGCTGCTTCCGAATAGGCATCCGCCTGAGCTTCCGCCAGCCATGCAGCCTGCTGCTCTGTGATGCGCTCCATGATGTTGTCAGTCCAGGATGATTCCAGCGTCCAGGAGACTGCTTCCCACGCGGTTTCTCCGTCCTCACGCTGAATTTCTTTGATGTCTGTGTAGAATATGATAACTGCCCGGTCGCCTTCCCGGCTTACAGTAAACGCGGGGGGTCTTTCCGATAATTCTGTTGCGATCCGCATAGGACACAACCTCCTTTATAAAGTCAAGATTCAGAAATGGTGTGATGTACAGTGCTGTGAAATTCTTGGAGTCCGCATGCTTGAACCATCCCGACCGGCTCAACATTGCCTGCGCATTCTGCAGGACCACATATCCCTTTTCTTCCAGTCTCCGGTGGATCCTCTTTGCCAGCCGTCTGGCTTTCAAAAAATTTCCGGCACGGACGCGGGTAGTGGTTGTCGTGAATGTGTACCCGACGATATCCACCTGCTTCGTTCCCGGCTTGATCTTCATCCGGCCTTTTTCATCCGGCGGCAGCAGCTCCCCGATCTGGCAGATCTCCCAGGCGTTTTTGATCTCTACACCCAGCTGTTCCCGGCAGTATTGCATGATCTTCTTCACTGCCTTCTTCAAATCTGCCTTTGACGTGCCCATCAGCAGGAGATCATCAACATATCGGAGGTAATGCTTCACCCACTTGACGCGTTTCCCCCGGCGCTCTTTGTAGAGACTTCCGGTGATGAAGTTATCCAGCGGTGTCAGATAGATGTTTGCCATCCACGGCGAGGAATAATACCCGATGGCCAGATTATGAGGATCCTCAAACAGGTTTTCCTGCACGGCTGAAGAATAGACGATCTGGTCCATCACCTGCAGGAACCGGCTGTCTTTTATGTGCCGGTGCAGCAGGCCGCTCAGCTTGTCCAGGTTCACCGTCTGGTAGAAGTGGCGGATATCCAGCTTCACGAAGAATTTGCAGTCACCGGAGCGCACCCATCTCTCGACGGTTTTCCTGGCGTCCTCGATTCCCCGCTTCGGCAGGTTCCCGCAGCTGTGCCGGTACATCTTCCGCGTTTCCAGATCTTCGATGGTCAGCATGGCCATCCACTGCACGATGTGGTCCTTCAGCCTTGCGATCTCGATCTCTCGATCTTTCCCGCTCGACCGGATCCGTCTATGTTTTCCCGGTTTGTGGTTCCACCTGTTTTCTTCCAATTCATTTACCAGGCGGACGGCATAATCGTGTACCTTCACAGGATCCAGAGCACCGTCCGGATGATCAGAGTCGTGTTTTGCGTATCCGAAGATTCGCACCACGACCCTGTCACTCCGTTTATTCTGGGTGCCCCATCTTATGGCCGCTTCAGCTGTCTCGACGCTGCAGAACGTTTCCCATAAATGACCGACACGTTTCATGCCTTTTTCTCCTATCGGCTCCCGGACACCTGCAAACCGGGCGCAGGTGCTTTCGAGGCTATTGAAGTCCTACCAAGCCGATTCCAGTCGGATGGTATTTCGATTCCTTTCGGAACCCTGGGAGAACGGTGCAAAGTTGAGACGATTGCTATGGTATTGACTGGAAAATGGATAAATGGCCCGACCCGTAGTTCCAATTCCCGTTGGAAGGAGCGTTGTTCGCGTTGACGTAGCGCGGACCATAATTGCGGCCGTCATTGAAATTCCCACGCCGACGAACGGCACGCACCGCGTTGGAATTCACCAGGTTGGCGTGAAGAAACCTTCACGAAGGTGCACCGTAATCCCGGATGCGGAAGATTATAGCATTCCCGAATTTCCTACGCTTGTTTTTGGAAGAAAATTACGTATTTCGTATGAAGTTTTTCATGGCGAGAGAGGGGGCTGCGGCCCCCTCTGCCGCTGGCGCGGCAATCACCCCCGCTGGGCGAAATAAAGGCCCGACCCGTAGTACCAAGCCCCGTAGGAAGGAGCGTAGTACGCGTTGACGGCGCGCGGACCATAAGTGCGGCCGTCAAAGAAAGCCCCACGCCGACGAACGGCACGCACCGCGTCGGAATACACCAGGTAGGCGTAGTCGGCATAGTATGTTGAAGCCGATCCTCCTGTTGTCAATGTTGGAACACGCACATGAGGATATTTCGCGTCGAAGCCCTCTTCTTTGATGTATCCGTTGACATAGGATTCTTTCGGTGTCTCCACGCCGAGCAGTTCCCAGCCGGTTTCCGCGTTCTGCAGATCTGCGAGGTTCGGGTTTCCGGTTCCAGCCGGGTAATACTTTGCAGCGCCCTGGTGCTGGAGATATGGATTGTGGTACCACTGCAGCTTGTACTGATCGGTGCCGTCTTCCACTCTGACGTCCATCAGATCGAGGCATGTCATGTTCTGGTTGCCGTAGGTGTTTTCTCTCCACCTGTACATCATCGGATGCTTTGCATCGGTGTTGCTGACAGGAGATCCGGTATGTCCAAGCACTGCCGGCACGCCAGGCGCATAGCCCTGCGTTGCTCCGGTGATCCATGGGCGGGTTGTGAGAATTGTGGTTCCCGGAGTAATAGATGCCGTTCTGTCAGTACCGTCGTATGTGATCAGACGATATGTTCCGGAAGCATCCAGTGCGCCGCTGGCGTCGCATTTTTCGATTGCAGTGATGCAGTTGTATGCCTCCACGCTGGACGGAGTTGTTCCGCGATCAGCACCGATATAGATACTCTGACCGAGCACATAGTTGTTGCCGATTGCTTCCGTCACGACGATCTTATTTGCCGCAGGTGCAGCAGTTATCGTATCGTTGGCATATCTCATGGAGATTGCACCGCGCATCTCGTCCTGAGGATCTTTTGCAAATTCGATGAGCTGCATTAACCATTCAAGATGGTCAACCGCTGACGGTTCAATTATTGCAAAATCCTTGAACGTCTCTCCATCTCCATAGGTCCTTGCTGCATCCCAGTTTCCTTTGTATGTTCCGAAATGATTATGCAAGCCAGGCAGTGAAACGCTGTGCCCATTCTTCATTCCAAGCGCATAGCATGGTAGATAAGTGTGCGCCCTCACATTTTCGTTTTCGTCCAAACAAACTTCATGCGGTTCCCATCCTTGGTGAGCATTCCCAGATAAGCCGTAGATTCCATTCTCTTCATCGTGATACCAATATGTTGGAGGCTGATCGACACAGACATAATCGCCCATTGTACCATCCTCCGTATAGTCTGCATCACCAAAATATGCACGAGGCGTAAACACTGCTTTTCCATCCACTACAGACCAAAATCCGACGCACTTCTTTCGGTTGAACGGTGCATAGTCATTGAAATCTGACCGACCCTCTTCTTGATCCGTTCCCGGTGTAGCTGTTTTTCCTTCCGCATCCCACAGTCTTGTCAGTGTTGTGTTCGTTTTACCTACACCGGCGACGCCGAACCTTTCTGAACCGGAGTCGCCTGTTGCCCACAGTTTCCCTGTAGAATCGACACCCACACGCAGAATCATCGTGTCATCCTTCGGCACAGGATGATAGAGATTCCCGTTATCCACAAGATCTCCGTTTGCGTCCAGCGCTGCCACATGCCCATCAGTCGGATTTGCCGCTTTCTTTGCTCTCGTGTTATCGATTGCCTGATACCATGTATATCCGGATGCAGCCGCCGGCCTTGTAGCTCCTTTCCCGATGCCGACATAGTTCTGACCCTCGCTCCACGTCGGAGTGAAGTTTGCTCCGGAGGCGCTGCTGCTGAATGCATACCAGATGCTGTCACCGGTATCGCCTTTTTGTCCCTGCTGTCCTCTCACGGATCCCGTTGTGCTGTGCGTTCCATCCGTGTAGTTGAATGTCAGAGTGTAGTCCTGATTCAGTACAACAGATGAGATCCCTTTGCCGGTATCGCCCTTCTCTCCTTTTTCCCCGCGAATAGGTCCTACAGTCACAGGATTCCCGTCAGTGAACGTGATTGTCAGTGTGTAGTCCTGATTCAGGCGAAAATCACTGATTCCGTTTCCTGTGTCGCCCTTCTCGCCCTGCTGGCCTCTCACGGATCCCGTTGTGTTGTGCGACCCATCAGAGTAGTTGAATGTTAGCGTATAGTCCTGGTTCAGCGTCACAGATGTGATGCCTTTACCTGTTGCTCCGATCGGGATCCCAAACACAAGCGTCACCGCGCCGGTGTCCGGATCTACGACTTTTTCAACAGTTGCGCTTGCTCCTTCGGCGAGAGTGTTCACGTCAGCGTCCATGTTCTCGATCGCGTCTCTTGCATTCTCTGCCTTTTCTCGCGCTTCAATAGCATACTCCGCAGCAGTTTCCGCTTTCTCTGCGTTTTCTGCCACTTCCGTTCTTTTCTGAGCATTGTCTGCCATGATCTGCTCAAACAGTGTTGGCGTCGGATCAGCGTCAGGATCATCCATTGGATCCGTTCCTTCTCTGAGGATGCCCGCTCTGCATTTCACAGTCGGGATTATCACATTGCCTTCACCGTCAATGCCATATACGCCGACATAGACAATATTTCCGATGTTGTCCGTTACCAGGAGCTCATGTGGCAGGATTGCCTTGTTGTCGATGATCATGACGTCCTTTGTCACGCATCCACAGGAGAACACTGCAGTTTTTCCGAGATTGTCCCACTCGTCGTTAAAGACGAATCGACACTCGACCGCTTTTACCATCCCGCTCGTGAGAGTTTCTTTTTCCTCACAGCGGATTTCTGCATTCGTTACTACGAAAATCAAATTGTTCCCTCCCTTTCATTCTCATCTTTTTATAGCAAAGATACCTTTTACATCCGCGTATCCGTTGTAGAAGCGGAAATAAACATGTGCACCTGTGCTTGTAGAATAGGTTCCTCTTCCGACCGCGTTCACAGACGGATCCGTTTTTGTTCCAGCTGCCGCCCTGCCTGACTCACTACCAGCAAACGTATAATTGCCGAGCTGGAGAGATTGCCCGCCAGAGAAGGAATATGTATGGCCATTGCCGAACCATGCATGATTATCAGTTCCATCAACCTGTTTGATAAGATCACCTATCATGCAGATTTTGGAATATGTGGTATTCAGGCCAGCCTGGCCGCTTGACATTGCGCCAGTCATGTAGTAACCGGTGCCTTGCAGTCTCAGTGTTCCACCGCCAAGGTCAACAGCTCTCACATTGCCGGCAACATCACCATCGCTGTATCTGATCGTCGGGCTGCTCCATCCACCAGTGACATCTGTGCAGTAATCCCAGGCAGAACCTGTCCACCGCAACAGCCATTCACGCTCGTCAATCGTGAGCGATGCGATTGCACTGTATGGAGAATTCTCCGTAGCCATTCCAGCAGGAGTGCAATATGCTCTGAATCTGAGTGTACCGCCTTCCAGAATGTCCTCACCAGCAACAGTGAGCGTGACTGTTGTGTCTGCCGTTGTTGCGGGATATCCAGAAGCCACTCGCTTCCAGCTTCCACCATTCTCAGACATCTCCAGATATACGCTCTGTGTGTTCGGTGCGTTGATATTGGAGATTTCAACCACAGCACCAATGCCGGACTCTGTAACACTGTCGATGACAGGAGCAGGAAGTGTGACAGACTGTGTGACTGTTATGCTTTGCTCTGTCGGATCTGAATTCTGGTATGTCACATTGTCGCCCAGAGCTGTGACACGGAAGAAATAAGTATTTCCATAGCTCGTGCTGGAATCAGTATAGCTTGTTGTGGACGGAGACAGCGAAGCCTGAATCACAGTCCAGTTGCTTTCGCTGGTGCTTCTTCGCTCGATCTTGTATCCGACCGCATCCGCAACAGTTCCTATGCCAATAATAACACTATAACCGGACTGCTGAAGCGCAACAGTAGGAGCAGGAAGCTTGTCCAACATTGATGGCATTGTCACGCTGAAAATATCACTATAAACAGATGTCTCAAGACCGTCAGCCTTGTTCTTCAGCCTGTACTGCCAGATTTCTCCAGCGATCGGCTTCTCTGTTCCCATGAGGATGCCAATCCAGTATGCTTTTGTGCTCTCAGTGATGCTATGGTCGGCGAATACATAATCATTGTCGAATGTAACCCACTGACCTACCGAGCTTCTCTTGTACTCAATAGAGACTGAGGTTGCCCTCATATCGCCTCGCTGTACATCAATTCTGTTGTAATATCCGGTGCTGTACTCGCCATAATAGGACGCACTCAGTGCTTTTGGCGGCAGGAGATAGTCTATATCTGCCTGAGGAAGTGTGATTGTCACCACGTTGCTGATGTCTGAAAGCAGTTTTCTGTTTGTTGCATCATACCATGCAATGATGAACTGATATGAGTTTCCAGAAACAAAAAACGATGCTGTCAGCCATGTGGATATGTTCTGAGCTACGCCGTACGGAATCCATTCCGTATCGCCGAAAGCTCTATACCAGATCGCCCATGCACTGACTCCGGTCGGAATCTCCACCGGCTTCAGAGCTGGGAGTGGTCTGCCGTCTATGTAAAACACAAAGCCTTCGACCACAGGAGGAGCTTGCGCTGGTTCGTTTGGATAAAGCACTGTTACGATATTACTCTCAGGTGACGGATCTTTATCATCTCCGGTCAGTATTACAGAAACTTCATACATAAGGCCAGCCACCGCAACATATGTGAACGATGTATAGCCGTCAGTTCCTGTTGTGATACCTCTTTCAGCGGTTTCGCCCCACTCTGTCCAAACAGTGCCGCCGTCCTGGCTTGTTCTATACCTGATTATAAATCTTGTGGCATCATCATATCTTTTGAATCTGAACCACAATCTGCCTGATGAAACGCCAGTATATTCCAGCATGACAGGCTCATACTGGTTGGCCGTCAGAAAAAAAGTTCTTTGTCGGCGTAACATAGAATGATACCGCCTCTTCCTGAATTTCCAGCACCACCGTCTGCGCTTTGGAAGGCTGTCGTGACATAGCCGGAGAAAGCCATTTTCAGATAGATTTTTTTGTTTGTGCTGGGATCTGTCGCGCTCTGGTAATAATCCTGTGCAGAACCGAATCCGCCACGGCCACCGCCGCCATGTCCACCGTCACCGCCATCACCATAATTTTGTGTCTGCTGCACCTGACTCGGAGACGCCGTTGCAGCTGGAGGTGCCTGGTCAAAATGTCCGTACTCATATGCCGAATACCCGGAATGCTGGCTCGTGTCATCATAGTAATCTATTACCTCGACAGAACCGCCATCTCCGCCATTCTGTAAGGCCATAGCACCAGATCCGCCAGCGCCGCCGTTTGTGATGGTCTGATCGACCTTGCTGAATTTGAACTTCAAGCCTCTGCCGCCAGCGCCGCCCTGATAGGTCGTGCCGTTCCAGACAACATCCTCGCCCTTCTCGCCATTGCCAGCAGTCGATCCTCTTCCACCATTTCCTCCCTTGCATCCGTTCCGTCCCTTTTTCGCATATACTTCCTCATTGAACAAGTTTTTGATCCCGTTCGCGGAAATATATGCTGCGTTATCTGCAGATGAATAAACTGTTCCCGAAGGAGCTGTCACTGTTGAGGCGTTTCCCGCTCCCCCGACATTTCGAGCCTGTGTGCTTGCGCACTGTCTTCCAGCCGTTCCTCCGCTCCCGACAGAGCAGACATATCTCCCTGGCGTCGGATTGTGCAGAATCACCTCCCGGATTCTTCCACCATTTCCGCCGAATCCGCCTTCTCCTCCTACACCGCCGGCCTGCAAATCGTTGTTATCATCCACACCCTTCAATCCAGATGATCCACCATTTCCGCCGCCGATGATCACGAATCGTGCGATCGTCGTTCCTTCCTGAATTTCGATATATCCGTTACCTGTTACATATGCCCAGTGCGTAAAATTGTTCCCGAATACGCTGGGCACATATCCAGATATAAATTCACAGTTCGCCCGAATAAAAGATGAGATCTTTGCAATTATCTTTGTGAGATAAGCCTGGATTGTATCTCCAAATTTATCCACAAAGGAATAAATTCCGCCGACCTTTTCCCCGTTCAGCTTCACCTCCGCCTGGACCGTTTCCCTGGAAGTGTAATAAGAGAGCATTCTGTCAGCAACATTTTCAGAATTGATACCGGTGATCAGTGTAATGCCAGAGATTGAGACGGTGTTATTCTGTCCTCCGCTGCTTCTTGTTCTTGTTATGGTGCTCTTCTTATCAAAATATGGAATTCCTGTCAGCGTTCCCTGTCCGCTCACAATCGCATAGTTAACGCCGATTTCCTCCACGGTCAGGCCGTCCACAACAATAGAGCCCAGATATACAGGCGCTGTATCAAAGACAAACAGCTTGCTGGATGCCGGTGAGCTGTCTGCATTATCAATCAGCGTGACACGTTCAATGGTGTCCACATACTGGAAGGAATGCTCCGTCACCTCGATCCGCGTCGCGACAGAAGGATAGTTCACTGATGCGCCCTGGAAAATTCTACTTTCCGGTATTGCTACCGGTGTGCCTGGGCGAAGATATGTGAAATGCATATCTCCGTTTGCATTCCGGATAATGCTGATATTTTCCGCAAAGAGGACCTGATGCAGGTTGTCGCGTTTCGTTGCATATGGCAGCCATCCGAAAATCTTTGTCTCTCCTACATCAGCGTCATAGGTGTATGGCACCGTTCCGCCGATCAGTTCATTTATGAGCGCCGAAAACAGCGTCCCTGTGTACACGCCGCCGGCATGATACTGTTTATCCAGGATACCGATTGCAGAAATGGCGTTGATTCTGTATCTTGTTTTCGTCAGCCTGTCGATGGTCTTAACGTACATCTTCCTCTGAAGTGTGTTGCCGATATAGTGCCAGACCGGTGTACCATACGGCAGGAGGCGGATATCAGGGCCTGAGCCCCTGGTGTATTCTACTGTGATTTCCGCCACGTCAATTGCCAACTTATTGGCCATGATATCAACACTCTCCGCCGGCTCTACAGAAACGACTTTTTTTCCGTTGAAGTTGTAGATCTCTGTGTCCAGACTCTGCAGGATGATTCTGTTATTGATAGCTGCCATATATTACTCCGTTCTCTGTGGCTCGATCGGCTGGAAGACGATATCCAGCCCGCCCCAGCGTCGATTTGCTCCGATCTTCCGCTTTAAGCGATCTGTCCCGCTCAGGATCATTGCTTCAAACGTCAGTGAGCTCTGCCCATATGGGACCTGAACCGTGTGATATTCCACCGGCGCAGTGATTGCCTGGTAAAAAGCATCATATGCGCTGAAATTATTCTTGTTAGGCTCCACATGGAGTTTGTAGGAATAATTGGTGCCGAGAATATCCGGTATTTCCCGTCCTGTCTGGGCGGTTCCCCCGAGCTTCCCCTGCTTCAATTCAAAGGACCTTTCGATCTCTGATGTAACGATCACATCATAATCGGTTCCGTCTATTGTGATTCCGCTCATACTTCACCTCATGCCGGCGCATAGCTGTCGCCTAATCTTTGTGTTTCGGTTTCAATCATCGGCTTGAGAATCATCGCCAGTGGAGCCAGAGCACCTTCAAATTTCACGTTTACATTTGAAACGATCTGAACGGTTGAGGATCCAGCTCTTGCCGGCGTTGCGCCGCTTTCCGGATTCTGATTTCCATACCCGTTCAGGAGGAATCCGCCGCTCATTTCATCCGCTGTGATCTGCGCCAGATTCACGAGTTCCTTTTCCACAAGCCCGGTGTTTTGCCGGATGCCCTGTGCGAAGAGGCGCATCATATCCGGTGCGAATGTATGGAAGTTTTTGAGAGGCCCTTCATCCGGCTCTGAAAAATGCAGGACGCCTGCCACTTTCGACGCTGCTGCTGATGCGATCTGTCCGAGGGCTCCGAGTTTTTCCTTAATTCCGCTGATGAAATTATTCATCAGGTCACGGCCCCAGCTCAATGCCTGGCTAACGACATTGGAAATTGTGCTTCTCACGTTATCCATTGCCGTGCTGACTGCATTCCTCACATTGTCAAATCCGGTCCTGACGCTGGAGGCAAGATTCTGAACAAACTGAATTACCGTCTGGCACAGATTGCTCCATGTCTGCTTCATGTTCTCCCAGTCTGCTTTCAGTTCAGCACCGCCCTGGAGAAATTTTGCTTTGATTTCATCCCAGTGTTTTGCTACTGTCACACCGATTGCGATGGCTGCCGTTACTGCTGCAACAACGAGCCCGATCGGACTTGTGAGGAAAGTAATGGCTGCCGACAGTGTGCTGATCGCGCTCATGACCGTGCTGATGGTTGAAATTACTCCCAGCACCGCTGCCACGACGCCTGCGATTGTCGCGATCGTCTGGATCTGTGACGAATCCAGATTTGTCAGGTAGCTTATCACGCCATTGATGGTGTTCTTCAGATTTTCAAACGCTGGGATCAGGCTCTCCGGCAGGATGCTTTCTATGGATGCGAATATCTGCTCCATTATCTCCGGAATTGCATCTCCGATTGCTTTCATGATCCCAGGCAGATTTTCAATCACTGCAGAAACCATGGATGCCGCCGCATTCAGGAGAGAAGGCAGCAGATCGGTGATCAGTCCCGGCAGCTCAGCCGCAATGATCGGCGCTGCCTCTTTCACGATCTGCGAAATGCCCTGCATCGTCTGTTTGATCGCCGGCGTCAGATTTCTCAGTGCTATCACGCCACGGTGCACGAATGTTCCGATCAGGCTGCCAAGATCTGCGTTCGGATCTGCAAGGCCGGTGATCAGATTTTGCCAGGATGCCTTCATGGCTGCGATGGATCCTGTCAGCGTCTGTTCAGATTCTTTGACCGTGTTATTTGTCAGGCCTAAATCTTCCACGCCCTTCTCCAGCATTTTGCTGACAGCCTCCTGATACTCTGCCACCGGCACCTTTGTCAGATCGGTGTAGCTCTTGCTCAGATATCCGGCAGCCTGTGCCTGGGAGAGGAAGTCTTTACTCAGTGCCGGCAGAATCCCGGAAAACTGATCTGCTATGCTCTGATAGCTGGATGCCGAGCGTGTGATAAGAGCGAATTTGTCGTTGAGGTTTGCAACATCCTTACCGGTTCCGCTGGCGTAGTCCGCAATCGCCTGCATACCTCGTTTTGCTGTTTCATAGCCTTTTTCATCCCCCATTGTCTGGGAGAACGTAGCGCCGACAGAGTTCATCATGGAGAGGTATTCGCTTGCAGATAGATTCATGGTCCTGTAGGCGTCCTGGGCATCTGCTGCGATCTTTTTATAATCCATCTGGTCAAAGATCTTCTGTGCGCCTCCCACCAGCTGCTCATATTCGCCATACTGTTTGACAGCAGTTTTCGTAAGCCCGACCACCGCAGTTGACGCCGCGCCGATCGCCGCCACGCCTACCTTTGCAGCTGCCGCAAGTGTGTTTGAAACCACACTTTTGACCTTTTCCATCCCGGTCATTGCGGACGATCTGAAGCTCTCTCCAAATTGTTTTCCTCCGGAGTCTCCCGCTCTACCCGTTTCGCCGGTGATTGCTGTCTTTACAGTATCGCCGAAGCCCTGCATGGACGGCACGATCTGTACATATGCTTTTCCTATTTCTGTCATGTTCCCTGTCCCTTTCCGGATAGCAGCCTTGCACGCTCAGCCATGAATTCCTCCGGAGTGTCGAACGTCTCTGCCTCGTCGTCTCTCTTTTCGCCCATCAGTATGGAAAAGATTGACTTCGGCCGATTTTGTCCGTTCGCGCCGTCTTCCGATTTCATCCAGACAAGTGTATTTATTCCGTCTGCAATGATTGCCAGCAGGATCGTGTCCGTCGGCAGTTCCCTGTAGCCGTTGATTTTTGCCTTTGTCCTGGAATGATCCGGTAAACCGGCAACAAGGGCTGCCAGTTTACTTACCGGCAGCCCTTCATAGTCGAGGATGTGATAATACTGAGCCATGTCGCATGTCAGGCTGTCCTTATCTCGCAGAGCCTCGGCGAGGATGATTATTTTTTTTTAGAATTCAGCTGGCCGAAGATCTCTTCGATTGCTTTCATAACAGAATCCACGGAAGCCCTGCCGTTTTCGCCTTTCAACTGATCGTACAGTTCATTCCGCTTCGCTTTATCAAGGCCGAAAAGCTTCATCATCCTGACGCCCGCAGTCGGATCTCCGTCCTCCAGGACTGTCAGCTGTTCCAGCATTTCCGCGTCATCTATCGCGGTTTCATCAATCTCCGCCTCAAATCCGCATGATAATTTGATTTTCGTCATATCCTCATTCCTCCGATTAATCAGGTGGAAGCGCCTTTGATATACTCGTAGTGGTAGTTCCCTGCGCTGTCAGCATGTGCTTTCAGCGTGATACCATAACCGACCGGCTCATTACGGCGGTACACGATTTCCTCAATTTCCGAAATGGATGCATCCGGAATGCAGATGCGCTTGAGCACGCCGCCCCGCATAATCATATCAACGACCCAGGCTGCATTCTCGTGCTCCTCTCCGTTCACTTCCACAGTGATGCCTGTCGAAAGCGTGCCGGAGACATTGCCATCATTGTGGACTGCCTTCAGCACCTCCACGTTGAGTGCCTCAATGAGCGTCACATGGAATGTGTCTTCCGGATTGCTCTCCGCCTCATAGACAGAATCTCCGCCCCATTCACGGATGGATTCCGTGTCGAAGCGCCTGCCATTGGAAACGCCGTCCTCGCTCACGTAACCCAGCGGTTTGAATGCTGCTGCCAGCTCAGAAGTCGCATCAGTAGGCACTGCAGTGCCGGCAACAGCACGGTAGATGGAGCCGGCGATCTTCGGTTTTCCCGTAGATACGTTAGCTTTTGTATTTGCCATTTTGTTTCCTCCTCAATAGGTGATATCAAATACCGCCTGATATCTGTAATCTCTGGTTTCTGGATCTGTATAGTTATAATCGCTGTTACAGTCACATGCACTGACATCCCGCTCATCAGGCAGGTTCTCCATGTAGCTCTTCAGCATATTATTCAGCGCTGCAGCCTCAAAAAGACTCGGCGCATATGACTGCACAGCAAACGTCGCGGAGTAGATTTTGTTTTCCTCTCCGCTCCCCGTTTTCTCCAGGATTACATATTTTGCCGGCAGCGTTTCCGGCCTTTCCATATACACCGGCACAGGCGGATCCAGTGCATTCAGCTTCTCCTGCAGGAATTGCAGAATGGTTTCTTCAATCATAGTTTTTATTACTTATTCCGCGTCTTCTTCACATTGTTTCCGAAGGCCTTCAGTAATGTATTATTACGATAGTTATCCGTCTGTGCCGACTTGGTTGCGGCGATTATTGTCGCGACTTGTCTCGTTGGCATTCCTTTCACTTCCGTAAAATACCCTTCTCCACAATATGAAACACGATCTCGCGCTTCAGCCAGAAGCATTCTTCCCATCTCTTCTGAACGCATAATTTTTCCAATTCCGGCATAACTGAGCTTCACTTTCACCTTGCTCATTCGATTGCCTCCACTCTCACTTTTTTGTTCCAGTAAAGAGGGATCAATCCTTCTATTCCTTCTGTAGGCATGCCGATGACTTTCCACTTTCTGCCGAAGAACTCCACTTCACAGTTTTCCCATTGATGGTTATCGCCTTTCGGGATCGCGAGAATATATGCTGACCTTCTGCTATTCAGATCCGTCTCAGCAAATACTGTTTCTCCTGCAGATCCTTCCGGTGCCACCAGCACGTTTTTCACTTCTGTAATGGCTGCTCCGAATATCGGAGCATTGAAAGGATCCACCCCCGTCTGGGCCCGCTCATAGAGCATCACGGATATTCCCTTCAGCTTCGGCATGAGCAGCTCCTCCCGTCGTCCGGCATCATGTTGATCATCCCCAGGCGCTGCCGGCGTAGGCCGAGCCGCTTGAGATCATTTTTCATGATGGCTGCTGCGATGCCGCCTCCCGGAATTGCATATGTCCCCGACCAGGTATATCCGAGTGCGGACTGCGATTCCTGGGACATTGGCTCGTCCTGCGTGTTCTGCCGGAGGACACGGCCGAGAATGTCCACCGTCACGAGCTTGACGGTGGACCTGTATGAACCATCGAAGTCGGTGGAGATCATCCCGTCGATGTCTTTTCCGACCTTCTTCGCTTCCTGCCGCAGGGTGTCTGAAATCAGAGGGAGAAGGGCTTCCGCCCTCTCAATCTCCTGTGTAGAAAGAGAACGCCACAGCGTAATGACGTCCTCAACTGTGGCGAATGCGCTCATTTACTCCTCCTGTTTTTTCCCCTCGTCCTCAGTTTCTTCCTGCCCTTTTGGCTTCTCTTTAACTGGGACCCATACGCCGCTCAGTTTGCTCTTAACATCAACTACAGCGCCTGTTTCAGTGTTTCTGTACTTCATTTCTCACTCCTTACTGTTCTCTGACGCGGGAGAACGCATTCTTGTCCATGAATGCCCAGCCGATATAAGCCTCAGCGCGGAGGACGACTTCGTTCTTGCGCTGCAGATCGCCCTGCCCGTCCGGATCACCGTATTCGATGACCTTCAACGGAATCTCCTTTGCGATGCCCCAGCGGAAGCATTCGAAGTCGCCGATGATGGCATGGTCTGCTTTCCCGCCGGTCGCAATGGTCGCTACAGTCGGGTTTACATCCAGCTGCATACCTCCAAGATTTGCCGGCACTGCACCAAAGTTGAAATCCGGATACTTCCAGCCGTTGCTCGTTGTCATGGCACCGATAGCGCCGCGCATTGCGGGGCTCATTGCAATGCCGTTTGCCACGTAACCAGCATTATCAAGCAGAGTGATTGCATCGTTGATGTTCACATCTGCAGATGCAGCTGCATAGATAACGATATTTGTTACCTTACCATCAATGCTGTTTGTGCCGATAATGGAGGATGCGGTGTTGTCTGCCGGATTAAGGCCGTGCATTGCCATGATATCCAGGCCTTCTGCCAGCTTCTTTGCAAAGCCGCCGCTGAAAGCTCTGAGAATATCAATCTGTTCTTTTTCGGATGCGTACATAAACTCATCCGTGATGCGCTCCTGATACTCGGTTTTCACCGGCACCATGGAAACCGGAGTGATCGTTCCATCACCGGCAGGCTTATTCTCGCCTTCGCCGACGATGCTCAGCTTGTTGCTGAAGTTGAACGTGAAAATGTCTTTCCCTACAAACGGAAGAGGCTCAGCTCCGGAGAGACGTGCCAGGGAGGATTTGCCTTTCACAAGCGAAAACAGTTCGCTCTCAAGCTCATGAGGGAACAGGGAACCTTTTGTAATTTTAGCCATAATTATTTTTCTCCTTTCAGGCTATCCAGCATTTTTTTATATGCTGCGTTTTTTTCATCTCCGGCAGGCGGATCGTTATCTCGTCTCGGTGCCGGATTTCTTCTTCCAAACAATGCAGAAAGTGCTTCCGCATCCTTTCGGATTTCATCTTCTGTTTCGCCATTGAGGCGTCCGCTCATTTCGACCGGCAGGCCTTTTTCCAGGGCTATTCTTGTTTTAGCGAGTTCAGCTCTCGACCCCTTCAGCTGTGTCTGCAGATCTGTAATTGTCTGGTCCTTTTTCTGTGCGTCCGCCTTAGCGGTTTCCAGGTCCTTTTTCACCGTCTCATAGTCAGCGAATTTCTGGCGCTCGGCATTCCGCGCCTCTTCCAGCCGCTGACTGATGCGCTGGTTGAATTCTTCCTGGGTGTTGATGGGTGTGAATTCTGACATTGTTGTGTACTCCTTTTCCGCCCTTGCGTGGGCTATCCGAATTTGTGCTGCTGACGCAGCGTATAAAAAATGCCGTGCAGTTTGCTCTGCATGGCATGATTTATCAGTATGTGATTTTCTGCCCGCTGCCGGACTCTTTGAAATGCTCTGCCGCCCAGCAGGCTAATATTACACTGTCCAGGAGTGAGATGTCCGCTCCCTCCAGGATGGATTTGAAGCCGAAACCTCCGTTACTGCCGATTGCTCTGTGATCACAATTTTCCACAATCTGACACAGTGACGGCTGCCCCATGTGGCAGATCATTTCACCGAATACCTGAGCCTCGAAAAAGGCATTTGCAGCAGTCACTTCCTTCACCGTCGGGAGATATGGCCGCTGGATCTTCTCCTCTTTCATTTCCTTCGCCAGCAGCTCCTGCCCGCTGGCGCCGTCCACGATGATCCGCTTTGCATGCCCGGCCAGGCTCTTCAGAAACTGAAGGATCCAGCCGTTTCCGGTTCTGGTTTCCCGGCAGTCAATCGCCTCAGTGAAGATCCGGCCGTCTGCTGTCCTGGCTGCAATCGCCATGCTGACGTTTGAAGCTTCCCGGTTATATTTGATGCCGACGTAAAGCCTCCCCGTCAGCTCTGGGAGTTTATCACATTTCAGTCTCTCCCACTCATTCTTTGTGAAGGCTGATTTCAGGTTGTACTCAATCCAGAGGCCGAGGCGCTGAATATTGAAATCAATGACATCCTCCCCGATCTCGCTGGAGATTGTTCTCTCCTGCAGGCCCTGGCCGAGAGACGGGTTTGTTTCATACCAGGCTTCTTTGTCCCACGGATCCGTTTCCCGCTCCACGCTCCATTCAGCCCATCCGGATTCTCTTCCCTGGTCTTTCAGCATCTGATCCCGGAATTTCCTGAAAACCGTGCCGGCGCTGATCGGCGTCGGTGGCGTTCCGAGCATGATGGTTTGCGGGTTATCGCTGGCTGCTATGGTATATTTCAGAGCGGCATCCTGATCTCCGGTCAGTTCCTGGGCTTCATCGTATATCAGAAAATCAAAGCTTTCGCCGAGGCCTCCGGTGTTTGTCCTTGTGCGGAATTCCACCTTACCTCCGCCCTTGACTTCGATGTGTTCCTTTCCCCTGGCCTTATAGGATGAGATTACTTCCATTCCGGCTCTCTCTGTCAGGTCCAGCAATCGCTCCCATGCTTTGTGGGCAGTGTCAGTCCGGTGTGCAGTGTGGATGATGTGCTCACCGTGCTTCAGGCCGTACAATTCCCGGATCACGATGACCTCATTTTTGCCGTTCTGTCTCGGCACGGCCAGCCCGAATTTTGTATGCTTCCACAATCCTTTCGGTGTGGTTGCCATGATGTCCTGCAGCAGATACTTCTGCCATTTTCTGGCTGTGCGCCCTGTCGATTCATATAGTTCGACCGCCTCGGCACCTCGCGACAGTTTCTTTCTGTACGGAAGGATAACTGCCCGCGTCGGTGTCTGGCGGCCTAATCTCTTTCGAGCCATTGCTCAACTCCGTTTTCAGCTGTTTCTCATTTCCATCAGCAATGAATCGAAGATCTCATCTTCTGTCATTTCATCTGTGTACCACAACTCTCCATCTTCAAAGAGGTTGCATTTCGCTGCATCAATGTTTTCGGCATACTGAGCAGCGATTGCTTTTCTGTCGTTGAAAACGATCAGATTAACTACTTCTCCGGACTGAAGCACGAAACAATTAAGCCCATTCACTTCAATCCGTTCGAATTCATTCGACAATCTGTCTTCCAGTAATCCGAGAAGCTTCGACATTGATTTCCCTCCCTTCCAGATCATACCAATGAATCCCAGAAACTCCACTTGATATTTTATAATATGCGCCTTGATGATGGCTTTTTTCTTCAGGATGATACTGTATCAATCCTTCGCTGCCATAGTTTATTTTCCATCCGCCGCCGTCTTCAAAATTGATATTCTTCAATTTTCCTCTTGCAAGCGGCTTCACAGAAAACCCATGATCCTCAAACTCTTGTTTTAAGCTTTCCGGCGTAAATTCCGCCAGCGTTCCCGGATCTCTTGCTATACGTTCCGCGAGTTTTGTGCCTTCTCTTTGAATTTCGCTTTTTTGTATCTCTTTGATTCTGGCTTCTCTTGCGGCTTTTTCAGCGTTCTTCACGCTTCTGTCATAAATTACCTTTGTATGCGCATCCTGGATCTTTCCATCACCAGGATCATAAAGCACCAGGCAGCGGCAGCGCTCGTGGCGCTTGTAAATCTCCCGCTTTACTGGATAAGCATACACGCCGGCAAGCTTATTGCACCATTTGCAGCATCCGCCCACGGAGATCCGTTTGATCTTTGGCTGCAGGCCGGAATTGAAATGCGCATCAGCATTCTTGCGGATGGTATCTTCCACCGCACTCTGGGTGTAGTTTACCACCGGCTCATTCAGTACCCAGGCTGCTTTGTCGTAGGATTCATAACTGGCAGCCTTGCTGATCAGGCCGGCCAGCCGATCTTCATTCACAGCCGGCTGCAGCCCCTTCATTCCGAGCCCGGCAGATCTGTTCAGGCTTGTCTGTACCCTTGCTGCCACCTCAGCAGCCCGCTCATAGTTCTGTGTCAGAAGTGTTCTCAGCAGTTCCTCTGCCAGATCCGCATCCAGCTTTCCGTTCGGCAGCAGATCCGGAGTGATTGTCTCCTGGTATGCTTGTGCAAGAAGTTCACCGAGCCTGGCGGCATATTCTTCTGCCTCTCTGTAGCTCACGCCGTTTTTCTTAAGTGTTCTTTCAATCCCGGACACTACAATATCAGTTTTGCAGTTGCGTGTAAAGGCTTTTTCTACCGCCTCCACCAGCTGTTTTGCGAGATCTGCCATTGTTTAGCCCTCCGGCACGATTCCTGTGATATCCTGCAGCGTCTGCTTTGACACGAATCCAGGCACAGCCTGGTTGAGCTTGATGAGGCCGTCCCCGATCAGACCGATGCCGGATGCATCCGGCTCGAAGATCGGCTCCCAGATCGGCTTTGTCATATAAATTGCTTCACGTTTGTACTGGTAGTCATCCCGGAGGCACGCAGCCAGGAATCCGGCATTCATGAATCCGGATCCGAAAGTTCGCTGTGCCTTTCTTGCTTTCAGCCGCAGGCTTTCATGTGATGCCTTGATAGCATCTGCGGATGAAGGATTATCAGACGGGAAGCCGAGATCATCCAGCGTCAGGCTTGTTTCCCCTGCAAAGAGAGAGGCGAACATTCTGAGCTGTGCCAGATGCGGCTCCATGTTCTGCTGAGCAAACTGGCCAAACTGGACGCCGTTTTCTCCGTCCTCGTCTTTTGTCACCGTGAGGAAAGAGCTCATGGCTGCCTGCCACTTATCGATTTCGTAATCCTGGGCAAGCCCGGTTGCCCAGCGCTGCGGGAAGCTGTAAAACTCTGCGCTGATCTCTGAGCGCTTAATCGTTCTGATTGCGCTCTCAGCGTATGACATGCAGGCTCTGGAGATGCGCGAGTGCCCAAAAGGCCGCTTTGCATCCGGCCGATGGATGATCGGCACCAGCAGTGGATATCCCGCCGGATGGGGATCCGTTCTGTATGGAACGCCTTTCTCAAACCAGGTTGTATCCTCCGCTGTGAAATATGCTTCCTCAATGGGATTTCCTGAATCGTTCCGCTGCAACACTGCATATCCTTCCAGCAGCATCCCTGTGATCTCGTCAACTGTGCCTGTTGCATTTCCTCCATCGATCACCTGCAGACGCGGAAATCCATCTTCATCGCGTGCGAGATACAAAAACGAGCATGAGCCGATCAGCGCAGAATTAATGGAGCTGTCAAAGAGAACATCCGGATTGTTGCGCTGATAGATCTCATTCATGTTCAGGATATCCTCACGGAATTCCCGGAAGATCAGACGGTCAGCAATATCATCGACAGCATGAGCACACCAGCCGAGAGAGGAATTCCATGCCCGGAGCCTCGGCGGTGTTGAGATGCCCAGATCGCGCACGAGGTTCTTCATCTCGTAGAATCTATAACGCGTGTTCACGCGCGTGGAGACGCGGTTCAGCTTTCTGCGCAGATATTCAATTCCCCTGTATTCGTAATTATACATGCTTTTCCCTCTATCGTGTGTTTTTTCGTGTAAAGTCGGATCGTAGCCATGTCGTTCTGTGAGCCAAGGAGTTGTCTTACCAGTTTGTCTTCCTAAGACCGCTTGGCC
>JAZQFQ010000117.1:0-30961 GCA_045539595.1 Eubacteriales bacterium
AAGCATATCACCGTATTCCGCCGCACCGTTCCCGCGGAGGATGTGGTGCGCGTGTTTACTCTGGTGACCGTGCAGCTTTGCGCTACGTTGCTGGGGGCATTCTTCCTGATCGGCGACGGAGCGGATTTGATGACGGCCTTGTTTGAAACCTTTTCTGCCAGCGCCACGGTGGGATTGTCTCTGGGGCTTACCCCTACCTTGTCCGCTGCCAGCCGATTGGTGGTAATGACACTCATGTTCTTCGGCCGCGTGGGCATTCTGACCATAGCCACTCTGTTGAATGATAAAGAAGTCCAGGAGAGAAACCAGATGCAGTACGCGGAAACCCACTTGATGATCGGCTGAGCCCGTGACGGGGAAATGTTACATGGATAATGGAGAAAGGATAGCGATATGAGAAGTTTTTGCATTGTAGGTCTGGGATGCTTCGGTGCGGCGCTGACCAACGCCCTGCTGGAGAAAAAAGCACAGGTGATGGTGATCAGTGAGGACGCCGAGGCGGTCAACGCCATCGCGGACCAGGTGACCAGTGCCGTGATCGGCGATCCCACCAGCGAGGCGGTCCTGCGTTCCGCCGGCGTGGCGGATTACGATTGCGCCGTGGTGTGTATCGACGATAACATGAGCGACAGTATCCTGGCCACCATGATTCTTAAGGAATTGGGTGTCGGAGAAGTGGTGGCGCGGGCAATGAACGAGCGTCACAAACGGATTCTGACCCGGGTGGGCGCCGACATGACCGTGTTCCCCGAGGAGGATATGGGCGATCGTCTGGCGCAGGTGCTGTTCAAGAAGGATGTGCTGGAGTATTTCAGCTTTTCCGATGATTATTCCATTGTGGAAATCCACGTGCCAAAGGAATGGGTCGGCCGGTCCATGATCGATATCCATGTCCGCCATCGGTATGGGGTGACGGTGGTTGCCGTACGGCATGAAGGCGGCCGACTGGATGTTCTGCCCAGCCCGGATGCTCCCTTCGAGGAAAAGGATACCATTACCGTGGTGGGAACCGATGATAAAATTGAAAAACTGACCAAGCGATTGCAGTGATTTTTTTCGACAGGCAGGGGCAAAACCTCTGCCTTTTCTTTTTCATTCGATGGGAAATTGTATCCGTTCTACGCGGATTTAGTCACATTATGTGTTGAATTTTCATAATATTATGCAAATATTATCTCAAAAAATGGGCAAAATGCCAATTGACCTATTGCTTTTTCAAAAGTGTAGTGCTATAATGAAAAGGGCAGGAAATATTTTGCAAATTCTGCATATGTTTTCTGCCGCAACGGTTTCAGTAATAATCAGGAGTATGCAAATGATCGACCAAATGTATGAAGAAAAACAAGAATCCCTTCCGCTGTATCTGTTCCATCAGGGAACCAATTATGCCGCATATGAATTTTTGGGTGTGCATGCCGCCGTGGGCGATGCACCTTATCAATACACTTTCCGTGTCTGGGCGCCGAATGCGGATGACGTCCGTGTGATCGGCGATTTTTGCGCGTGGACCGACGGATGGCCTATGACGCGCATCCCGGATTCCGGCGTGTGGGAAACCACGATTATCAGTAATTCCTCCCTGGAGGGAACGTACTATAAATATGCCATCCGCCGCGGCTGGCGCACCTTCATGAAGGCGGATCCCTATGCCCGGCAGAATCAGCCTTTTGCGGACAGCGCGTCGGTGATCTGTACAGATATTTCGTATGATTGGCATGATGCGGAATGGATGGCGCAGAGAAAAAAGAATTCCGAGATCGGAAAGCGCAAAAAACAGCGCCACTTTTATCCTTTGCCGATGAATATCTACGAGATGCATCTGGGGTCGTGGCATACCCATAACGATGCGTCTGTGGAAACCGGCGAGAATTACCTGAATTACCGCGAAATCGCGGATCGCCTTGCCCCCTATCTGACGGAGATGGGCTATACCCATGTGGAGCTGATGCCCGTTATGGAGCATCCCTTTGACGGCTCCTGGGGCTATCAGGTGACGGGATACTATTCTCCCACCAGCCGTTTCGGCACCCCGCAGGATTTCAAATATTTTGTGGATACCATGCACCGCGCCGGCATCGGCGTCATTCTGGATTGGGTGCCCGCCCATTTCCCGAAGGATAGCCACGGCCTGTATGAATTTGATGGCGGCCCGCTGTACGAATACCAGGGATGGGATCGGATGGAGCATAAGGGATGGGGCACCCGCTGCTTTGATGTGGGCCGTACCGAGGTCCAGTCCTTCCTCGTCTCCAATGCCTTGTTCTGGCTTCGTGAGTACCACGCGGACGGCCTTCGCGTGGACGCGGTAGCGTCCATGCTGTATCTGGATTACGACCGTGCCCCCGGTGAGTGGATCCCCAACGAGGACGGCGGTAACCACAATAAAGAAGCCATCGCTTTCTTCCGGAAGCTGAACAGCACCGTGTTTGGTGAATTCCCCGATATCCTGATGGTGGCGGAAGAGTCCACCGCATGGCCTATGATCACCAAACCGGTCCATGATGGCGGCCTTGGCTTCAACTTCAAGTGGAATATGGGCTGGTCCAACGATATGTTTGAGTACGTGCAGACCGACCCCTTGTTCCGCCGGGGTATCCACAACAAATTGACATTCCCCCTGATGTACGCATTCTCGGAGAATTATATTCTCCCTGTGTCCCACGATGAAGTCGTACACGGCAAGAAATCCCTCATCGATAAGATGTACGGCGCGTATGACGAAAAATTTGAGTCCATGCGCACCTTCCTCACCTATATGATGACACTGCCCGGCAAAAAACTCATGTTTATGGGCAGTGAGTTCGCCCAGTTCCGTGAGTGGGATTATAAGAACAGCCTGGAATGGTTTATGACCGAATATCCCCGCCATGCCCAGATGCAGCACTTTGTGAAAACGATCAATCATCTGTATCGGGAACAGCCGGAATTGTGGGAAATCGATGACGGCTGGGACGGCTTCCAGTGGATCGACGCGGACAATGCGGACGAGGGCATCCTCTCCTACCGTCGGATCGATTCGAGGGGCCACGAGCTGATCGTGGTGCTGAATTTCGTTCCCGTGCAGCGGGACAATCTGATTGTGCCGGTTCCGAAGAGCGGAACCTATGCCGAGATCCTCAACACCGACCGAGCCGAATTTGGCGGTGAGGAGCGTCTCAACGGTGTGTGCAAAACCACTTCCGTCAAGCATGAGGACGGCAGCCGCACGCATACAATTTCTATGACCCTTCCGCCGCTTGGCGCTGTCATATTCCAAAAGCAAATGCCTTCCGGGAAGAGAACAAACAATATGAGGTGACAAACATGTACAAAAAGAAAGAGTGTGTAGCCATGCTCCTTGCCGGCGGGCAAGGATCCAGACTGTACACACTGACCGAGCAGACCGCAAAACCTGCTGTCCAGTTTGGCGGTAAGTACCGCATCATCGATTTTCCCATGTCCAACTGCGTGAACTCCGGTATCTACACCGTGGGTGTCCTGACGCAGTATCAGCCCCTGGTGCTGAATGAGTACATCGGCAACGGCGAGCCGTGGGATCTGGACCGTGTGGCAAGCGGTGTCCGCGTACTGCCCCCCTATCAGGGAAGCAACGGCGCGGATTGGTATAAAGGAACGGCAAATGCTATCTATCAGAATCTGAACTTCATCGATCGCTACGATCCGGATTATGTTCTGGTTCTTTCCGGCGACCATATCTACAAAATGGACTACAGCCTGATGCTGAAGCAGCATAAGGAAACCGGCGCAGACTGCACCATCGCCGTTCTGGATGTGCCGCTGGATCAGGCCAGCCGCTTCGGTATCATGAATACCGATGAGGATAACCGTATCCTGGAGTTCGAGGAGAAGCCCCCCCATCCCAAGAGTACTAAGGCATCCATGGGTATCTATATCTTCAACCGTGCGCTCCTGACCGAGTATCTGATCCGCGATGAAGCGGACCCGAACTCCTCCAAGGACTTCGGTAAGAACGTGATTCCCGCGATGCTGAACGATGGCCGCCGTATGTTCGCGTATGCGTTCGAGGGCTATTGGAAGGATGTGGGAACCATCGGAAGCCTCTGGGAGGCCAATATGGATTTGTTGGGAAGCGATCCCGCTTTCCGTCTCCACGATCCCGCATGGCGTATCTACTTCCGCAATAATGCGGAGCCGCCCCATCTCATCGGCGACTTTGCCCGTGTCACCAATTCTCTGATCACCGAAGGCTGTGAAATTCAGGGTGTTGTAGAAAACTGTGTGCTGTCCAGCGGCGTTAAGGTTGCCCGCGGTGCCTATGTAAAGGATTCCGTGATTATGAGTGGCGTAACCATCGGAGAGGGCGCAACGGTCAATTACTCCATCATCGACAGCGACACGGAAATCGGTGCAGGATCCGTTATCGGCCGCACCAAGAGCACTCCGGAAAATATCGCTCTGGTGGGAAGCGGATTGAACATCGCTCCGGGAACGGATATTCCGGGCGGAGCTATGGTCAACGCCAAATACCTGGCCGAGAAAGCGCATAAGTAAGGAGGGGACATCCAATGGCTGTTACAGGAATTATTTTTTCCAATATTCACGACAATAATATTCCGGAACTCACAAGACTCCGCACCATCGCGTCCGTTCCGTTCGGATGCCGGTATCGCTTCATCGATTTCACCCTGTCCAACATGGTGAATGCCAACATATTCAATATTGATGTCATTACACAATCCAACTACCAGTCCCTGATGGATCATCTGGGAAGCGGTAAAGACTGGGATCTGGCCCGCCGTTCCGGCGGTATCAAGATCCTGCCGCCCAATATTATGGCCGGTGACAGCGCTCGCCGGACTTCCTCTACCACCCGCCTGGAAGCGTTGAAGAGTGTATATAATTCCATCGTCAAGATTAAAGACGAGTACGTAGTCATGAGCGACTGCGACGTGATCTGCAATGTGAATTTCAAAGCCATCATTGAAGATCACATCAAGAACAAGGCCGATATTACCGTGGCCGTGAAGACCATGCCTCTGACGGACGAGCAGGCCGCCGCCAATGTGCTGTTCTATTCCGATGAGAATGGACGGATTACGGACGTGCATCCTTATCCGAAGAACTTCTGCGGTGAGGCCGATGTGAGTTTGAACATCGTGGTGATGCGTACCGATTATCTGCTCCATATGGTGCAGGATGCCATCGCTCACGATTACAACAGTATGACCCGTGATTTTATCAATCGCTATAAGGATACCAAAAACTTCCGCGTCTATAAATACGACGGATACTTCGCCTGCGTGTCCTCCCTGGCGGATTATTTCCGCTGCAGCATGGAACAGATCAACGATGAGTACGCCCGCAAATCTCTCTTTGATGTGCCCAATCGTCCCGTCTATACCAAGGTGCGTAATTCCACGCCTACTTACTACAGCGATACATCCAGCGTGAAGAATTCCATGATCGCAGACGGATGCGTGATCGAGGGAACGGTGGAAAACTCCATTCTGTTCCGCGGTGTCAAGGTGGGCCGCAACTGTACCGTGAAGAACTGTATCCTCATGCAGGATACCATCACCGGGGAAAATGTGTTCCTCAATTATGTGATCAGCGATAAGAACGTGATCATCCGCGACGGACGTATGCTTTCCGGATGCGATGCACAGCCGTACTATATCGAAAAGGGTAAGATGATCTGATGACGGAGTGGCCGCGGTATATCTCCGCGGTCATTTCTCCCTGTAAGAAAGGATAATTATATGAAAATTTTGTATGTGGCATCGGAAGCCCTGCCTTATGCCTCCACCGGCGGTCTGGCGGATGTGCTCGGTTCTTTGCCCATTGCGGTGAAGCGTTCACTGGGAGATGAGGGCGATGTCCGCGTGGTTATTCCCATGTTCCCCTCCGTTAAGGAGAAATTCTTCGACCAGCTGAAGTTTGAGTGCGAAACCACCGTGCGCCTGTCCTGGAGAAGCCAGTATTGCGGCATCTGGAGCACCGTGCGGGAGGGCGTTACCTATTACTTCATCGATAACGAGTATTATTTCAAGCGTCCCGCCTTGTACGGCAGCTTTGACGATGGTGAGCGGTTCGCTTTCTTCGGCAAAGCCGTGCTGGAGTTGATGGCAGCCATGCAGTTCTTCCCGGATATCCTGCACGCCAACGATTGGCAGACCGCCCCCGCCGTGATCTATCTGAAACGGAAATTCGGTCTGGATCCCGGCTACGAGAAGATCCGCGTGCTGTATACCATCCACAATATCGAATACCAAGGCGTGTACGATTTCTCCATTCTCGGCGATGTGTTTGAGTTGGCTGAGTGGGATCGCTCCATTGTGGAATACAATGGAGCCATCAATCTGACCAAGGGCGCGCTCATGTGCGCCGATCGGATCAGCACCGTCAGCCCCCGCTACGCCGCCGAGATCATGACGGAGTATTATTCTGCCGGCCTGCACCATGTGCTGCATGCCTGCTCTCATAAGCTGAGCGGTATCATCAACGGTATCGATACAGAATACTACAACTGCGCCACCGATCCGGAAATTGCGGCGGTATTCACCAAGGACGATCTGTCCGGCAAGGTGAAGGACAAAATGGATCTGCAGGCCATCTGCGGCTTCGAGCCGGATCCCGATGTGCCGCTGATCGTTATGATTTCCCGCCTGGCTACTCACAAGGGATTCGATCTGATCCGCCACGTGATCGAGGAATTCCTTTGCCGCAACAACGTGCAGGTGGCACTTCTCGGTACGGGAGAGCGGGATATGGAAGGATTCTTCGCCGATCTGGCTTACCGCTATCCCGACAAATTCTGTGCCAAGCTGGAGTACAATAAGGCTTTGTCCAAGAAATTCTATGCCGGCGCGGATATGTTCCTGATGCCCTCCAAGAGTGAGCCTTGCGGTCTGGCCCAGATGATCGCTTCCCAATACGGCACCGTTCCCGTGGTGCGCGAGACCGGCGGATTGTTCGATACCATCCATGCCTATAACCAGTATACCGGCGAGGGCAATGGTTTCTCCTTCACCAATTACAACGCCCATGAGATGATGCACGTTCTGGAGAATGCTGTGGCACTGTACCACGATAAGGAAAAGTGGAACGCTCTTGTGAAGAACGTCATGGATGTGGACTTCTCCTGGAATGCCTCCGCTGAGAAATATCTGCAGCTGTACACGGGTATGTGTGAGCAGTAAATGGCCCGGAATACCGCATAAATGGGAAAGTTTGCGTTACCCCCTTTACCTTTTGCGGAAAATATGGTATAATGTTCCCGTAGCTCGGCACAAACCGCTGGGGATGCTGGTTACAGCATCCCCTTTTTGTGTTTTTGCCAAATTTGACATAGTAAGGAATGATATAACGATGAGTACAGTAGTTATGGATCAAGAGCTGATCAAACAGAATCTGACAGAAAAATTGGCCAGATATTTCGGCGTGACGCCGGATGAAGCCAATCAGGAGCAGGTGTACAAGGCTACTATCCTGACCGTGAAAGATATTCTTGCGCAGAAGCGCGCCGATTATAAAGAGCAGCTGAAAAAACAACGCAAAAAAACCGTGTACTATTTGTGCATGGAGTTTTTGATCGGACGGTCTTTGAAAAACAATTTGTGGAATCTGGATCTGGCCGCCCAGTATCAGGGCGCGCTGAAGGAGTTGGGCTTCGATCTGGAATCCCTGTACGATATGGAACCGGATCCGGGTCTCGGCAACGGCGGTCTCGGCCGTCTGGCTGCCTGCTTTATGGACTCCCTCACCACGCTGGATTATCCTGCAATGGGATTCTCTTTGTGCTATGAGTACGGTCTGTTCAAGCAGAAGATCATCGACGGAAATCAGGTGGAACTGCCTGACGTGTGGATGAATTTCGGCGACGCCTGGCTGGCTCCCCGTACCGATAAGGCCTATACCGTCCGCTTCGGCGGCCGCGTGCAGGAGAATTGGGAAAGCGATCATTGTACTATCACCCATACGGAGTACGACGAGGTGCAGGCGGTCCCCTATGATATGTTTATCTCCGGCCACGATTGCAAGACCGTCAATAAACTCCGTCTCTGGAAGGCCCATAACACCACCAATTTCAATATGAATCTGTTCTCCCAGGGACAGTATGTGCAGGCACTGCAGAAGAATACCGATGCGGAAGTGATCTCCAAGGTGCTGTATCCCTCCGATGAGCACGATGAAGGGAAACTTTTGCGCCTCAGCCAGCAGTATTTCCTGGTGTCCGCTTCTCTGCAGAGCATCATCGCCGAGCATCTGAACACCTACGGCTCCCTGTATAACTTCGCCGATAAGGTGGCGATCCACATCAACGATACCCATCCGGCTTTGTGCGTACCGGAACTGATGCGTATCCTTATGGATACCTATTCCTACAACTGGGATGCGGCCTGGTCTGTGGTGACCCGCGTGGTTTCCTATACCAATCACACCGTCCTGCCTGAGGCACTGGAGAAGTGGAACGTGGATCTGTTCCGCCTGAAGCTGCCCCGCATCTATATGATCGTGGAAGAGATCAACCGTCGCCTGTGCGCCGATCTGTGGAATATGTATCCCGGCGACTGGGATCGTATTTCCCGCATGGCCATCGTGGGCTATTCCCAGATTCGTATGGCGAATCTGAGTGTTGCCGCGTCTCATACGGTCAACGGCGTGTCCAAATTGCACTCCGATATTCTGAAAAAGAGCGTGTTCCACGATTACTATAAGGCTATGCCGTATAAGTTCACCAACGTGACCAACGGTATCGCCCACCGCAGATGGCTCTGCTACTCCAATCCCGGTCTGTCCGGCCTGCTGGATGACTGCATCGGCACCGGCTATCGGAAGGATCCCTCGCAGCTGGATAACTTCATGAAATTCCGTCAGGATACCTCTGTCCTTTCTCGCCTGCAGGAGATTAAAGCAGAGAACAAGAAGTTCTTTGCCTCCGAAATGCAGAAGAAACGGGGCATTACGGTGGACCCGAACTCCATCTTCGACGTGCAGGTCAAGCGTATGCACGAGTATAAGCGCCAGCTTCTCAATGTGCTGAAAATTATCGCTTACTATAACGAACTGAAAGAAAATCCGAATGCTAATATCCAGCCCACCACCTTTATTTTCGGCGGTAAGGCCGCGCCCGGCTATTACATGGCGAAGGATATCATCAAACTGATCTGGAGCCTCGGGCAGGAGATCGAGCGGGATCCCAAACTCCGCGAGATCATCCGCGTGGTGTATCTGGAGGATTACAACGTCAGCACCGCCGAGATCCTTATGCCTGCCAGTGATATCAGCGAGCAGATTTCCCTGGCCGGTAAGGAGGCCAGCGGCACCGGCTGTATGAAGTTTATGATCAACGGCGCCCTTACCCTCGGTACCATGGACGGTGCCAACGTGGAGATGGCGGATGCCGTCGGTATGGATAATATCTACATCTTCGGTCTGCGCGCTGAGGAAGTGGATGAGTTGTGGAAGAACGGCTATGCGTCCCTGTCCTATTACCAGGGCAACGAGCGTCTGCGCCGCATTATGGATTCCCTCAGCCGTGGCTTTGCCGGAAATAGCTTCACCAATATTGTTGGCTATCTGCTGTACGGTTACGGCGTTTCCGACCCGTATATGTGCCTGGCGGATTTCGATTCCTATTTTGCCACATCCGAAAATATGCGTAAGACCTATGCCGATCGCAAGGCCTGGTCCGAGAAATCCCTTGTCAACATCGCCAAGGCCGGCTTCTTTGCGTCGGATCGCAGTATCCGTGAATACGCAGAAAACATCTGGCGTATCCGCCCTGTGGACTGATGAAGTATTCCGTCATCGAAAAAAAGTATATACTCGGCGAAGGCTCAGCGGAGTTTACTCCTCTGAGCTCTTTCCCGTTTGGTGACAAAATCCGATTCTGCGTCATTGTCCCCGAAAAGGATCGGGTGAGCACCGCCATGCTCCGTATTCACAACGATACCACCGGCGAAATGTCTGTGTTTCCCATGACACCCGAGCGGGCTGATGGAGAAAAAATCCGCTTCTTGGCGGATGTGGATACGGCAGAGCTTTGCGCCGGGGCGGAAGACGGGCTGTTCTACTACTGCTACGATCTGTATTACCCCGAGCATTGTGTCACCTACGATGGGGAATCGGCCGGCTACCTGACCCCCTGCGGGGAGATGGGGAAGCGTCAGCTTCTTGTGTATCGTCGGGATTTCACTACACCGGATTGGCTCCGCGGCGGCATCATCTACCACATCTTTGTGGATCGATTCCGCTCCTCCGGACGGTGCGGCGTGAAGCCCGGCGCCGTCCTCAATCCGGATTGGGACAACGGCACGCCCCAGTTCGCGCCCTATCCGGGGGCAGATCTGCCCAATAACGAATTTTTCGGCGGCGATCTCTACGGCATTATTGAAAAACTGGATTACATAGCCTCCCTGGGGGCCAATTGTCTGTACCTCAGCCCCATTTTCGATTCCGCCTCCAACCACAAATACGATACGGGCGATTACGAGCACGTGGACAGTATGTTTGGCGGAGATGAGGCGCTGGACGCCCTGATTGCCGCCGCAAAGGAGCGGGGAATCCGTATCATCCTGGACGGCGTGTTCAATCATACCGGGGCAGACAGCAAGTATTTCAACCAGCAAGGACACTACGACTCCCTGGGCGCGGCCCAGTCCGTGGATTCCCCCTATTATCCCTGGTATTCCTTCCGGGAATATCCCAATGTGTACGAAAACTGGTGGGGCATCGGTATTTTACCGAAGGTGCAGTGTGATAATCCGTCCTATCGGGAATATATCCTCGGCGAAGACGGAATCATTGCCCGCTATATGCGGCGGGGCATTGCCGGATGGCGCCTGGACGTGGCGGATGAGTTGAGCGATGGATTCCTCGACGGCTTGCGCAGTTGTGTCCGCGCCTGCGATCCGAACGCTATGATCTACGGCGAGGTGTGGGAGGATGCATCCAATAAGATCGCCTATTCGTACCGCCGCCGGTATCTCCGCGGTCTGCAATTGGATTCTGTGATGAATTATCCTTTGCGGGATGCGGTGGTGTCCTATATCCGTGACGGCAATGCAGGTGCGCTGGATTATTGTGTGAATACGGTGTACCGCCATTACCCCAAAGCCGCGGCGGACACCTTGATGAATTTCCTTGGCACTCACGATACACTCCGGGTGCTCACCGCCCTGGGCGGAACCCATCCCTACGGTCATTCCAATGAGGAATTGTCGCGTATGCGGATGTCCGAGAATGAGATGGCACGGGCGGTGCGTCTTTTGAAGATGGCCTATCAGCTGATCTGCATTATGCCCGGCGTGCCCTGCATCTTCTACGGAGATGAGGCAGGCATGGAGGGATATGGCGATCCTTTCTGCCGCCGTCCGTTCCCGTGGGGACGGGAAAACAGAGATCTGACCGAGTTCTACCGGCATATGGGCATGGTCCATCGGAGTACTCCGGTTCTGCGTGATGGCTATGTGCGGATTCTTCGCTGTACCCAGGACCACACCATCGTTCTGCGGTACAACGGAAAAGACCACTCCATGATGATGATTCTGAACCGCAGCGATCGTCCGCTGTCCGTTCATTTGCCCGAAATCGCGGTGGGAGCGGACCACGTGTTCCGTGGGGATACACCCGAGATCCCGCCCATGAGCGCGCGGTACTATCTCCTGTCCCCCTCTGATGGAGACGTGTCCGTTACCATGGAAAAAATGTAAACGATACCATACCAAGAATTTACATGGGAGGTAAGTTATGAATATCATTATTGTAGGCGGCGGCAAGGTTGGTCTGACCTTAGTACAAAATCTGCGCAGTGAGGATCATGATATTTCCATTATTGATCCGAGCAGTTCCGTGATCGAATATGCCACCACGGAATATGACGTGATGGGCATAGAGGGATCCGGCGCCTGCCATGAGGATTTATTGGCGGCGGGGGCGGATAAAGCGGATTTGCTTATCGCCACCTCGGCGCAGGATGAGATTAATATCCTTTCTTGTATCATGGCGAAACGGATGGGTACCCACCGATGCATTGCCCGCGTGCGGGATCCCAAATTGTCCAGCCATCTGCCGTTTCTGCGGGACGAATTGGGCCTGTCCGCCATGGTCAATCCGGAATTGTATGCCGCGGGGGAAATCTCCCGCATCATTCGGATGCCTTCCGCCATCAAAGTGGATTCCTTTGCCAAGGGGCGTATCGATCTGGCGGAGATCAAGGTGGAAGAGGGAAGTCCTCTGGATGGGCTGTCTCTGTACAAACTGCCTACCATCTACAAATCGAAACTGCTGATCTGTGCCGTGACGCGGGAAAGCGATGTCATCATCCCCAGCGGTGATTTTGTTCTCAGTGCCGGCGATTATATCCATCTCACCGCATCCCACGCGGATCTGTCCTCTTTCTTTAAAGAGCAGGGAACCGTGGTGTCCCGCATCCGCAATGTGCTGATCATCGGAGGCGGACGGATTGCGTATTACCTGACCCGCCAGCTGCTGGAATCCGGCATCCGCGTGAAGATCATCGAAATCGATCGGGAGCGCTGTCTGTGGCTGAGCAATGCATTCCCCAAAGCCACCGTGATCTGCGGCGACGGCACCGATCAGGATCTGCTCATCAGCGAAGGACTGGCAACAGCGGATGCCTGTGTAGCACTGACCGGCGTGGATGAGGAAAATATCATTCTGTCCATGTTCGCCAAAAGCCAGAGCGATGCCAAGATCATTACTAAGGTCAATAAACCGTCATTGAAAAAAATGACAGCCAGCGTGGGGCTCGATAGTTTGATTTCTCCCATGCAGTTGACTGCCAATATGATTGTCCAGTATGTGCGTGCCGTGCAGAACTCCGGCGGCAGCCATATTTCCACCCTGTATAAATTGGTGGATGATCGTGTGGAGGCCATTGAGTTCATCGCTCGCGAGGGCAGTAAGATTCTGGGCATATCCCTGCGGGAGTTGACCTTGAAAAAGGATCTTCTGATCGCGGGAATTATCCGCGGCAATAAAGTGATCATTCCCTCCGGTAACGATTGCGTCATGAAGAACGACAGCGTAATCGTCGTTACCACCAACCGCTACTTCCATGATCTGGACGAGATTGTGGAGTAAGGCATTCTGGACAGGAAAGGATGAATCATCTTGAATAAACGACTCATTGTGTATTACCTGGGACGAATCATGGTGCTGGCATCCCTGCTGTTCGTCCCGCCGCTTGCTGTTTCCCTTTTGTACCGAGATGGATGCTTTTTTGCGATTTTGTTCCCGGCTATCGGTATGTTTGGCGCAGGCCTGATCGGATCCCGCTTCAAACCGAAGGATCGCCGCTCCTACGCCCGGGAAGGATTTGTCATCGTGACAGCCATGTGGCTGTTGTTCTCTGTGTTCGGAGCACTTCCGTTTCTGATCAGCGGGGCGATCCCCTCCTTCGTGGATGCGTTCTTTGAAACAGTCTCCGGTTTCACCACCACTGGCTCCAGTATTCTGACGAATGTGGAAGCCTTGGCCCCCAGTCTTCTGTTCTGGCGCAGCCTGACTCATTGGGTGGGCGGTATGGGGGTGTTGGCGCTGGCTATTGCGATTTTGCCCAGTGCCCGAGAGGAAGGATCGGACGGAAACGCCGCCGTACATATTCTGAAGGCAGAAACCCCCGGTCCGACCTTCGGTAAATTGGTAACCAAACTCCGCCGTAATGTGCGGATTCTGTATCTCATCTACGCCGGTATGACGGTGATCGAGATTGTTCTTTTGCTGTTCGGCGGAATGAGCCTTTTTGACAGTATTGTGCATGCATTCGGAACGGCGGGTACCGGCGGATTCGGTATCAAGAATACCAGCATTGGGTACTACGACAGCGCCTATATTGATTACGTTATCGGCATCTTCATGCTTTTGTTCGGCGTGAACTTCAATATTTATTATTTCCTGTTGACGGGAAAACTGATGAAAATCCTCAAAAGTGAGGAGTTGCGATGGTATCTGGGGATTGTGGCGGCGGCCGTGGTGGGTATCACCGTCAACATCCTGCCCCGGTATGAATCGGCCTTCCGTGCTTTGCGGGATGCCTTCTTCCAGGTGTCGTCCATCATCACCACCACGGGTTATGTGACCACGGACTACGAATTGTGGCCGACCTTCTCCAAGGTGATTCTGGTGCTGCTTATGTTTGTGGGTGCCTGTGCCAGCTCGACGGGCGGCGGCCTCAAAATATCCCGCGTGATCATTTTGATCAAAACCGCATTCCGTGAGATCCGTCAGCAGATCAATCCAAGGGAAGTGCGTGCGATCCGCTGTGATAATGTATCTGTCCCCACTGCGGTAGCCCATGGCGTTACTTCTTATTTTGCCATCTATATGCTGATCATGCTCGCCTCCACGCTTCTCGTGGCGCTGGATGGATGCGACTTTACCACCACATTTACCTCCGTTGTGGCTTGCCTGAACAATATCGGTCCCGGCCTCGGAATGGTGGGTGCGACCGGCAATTACGCTCATTTTTCCGTATTTGCCAAATTGATTCTGTCCTTTGACATGTTGGCAGGACGATTGGAACTGTATCCCTTGCTGATTGCCCTTTCCCCCTCCATCTGGAAAAAGAACGTGTGAAAGATTCCGATTCATCGAAATAAACAACAAATCGAGAGCATTCATTCTGAATGCTCTCGGTTTTTTATACCGGTGGTTTAACTGATTAGAAATATGTCTAAACACTATTGACAGCAAGTGATTAGATGGATATAATATCAGTAGAGCCGGCAAAAAACAGAGAGGTGGATAATCTATATGAATAAACAAGAAATATACGATGGCCTGTGGAGAATCACAAAAGAAAAACAGGATGCTTGCAAGGCAGAAGCAGAAGCTGTAGATAGAGATCACCCCACGGAAAGAGGGGCTTTGCAGCTGAAAGCAGGCATTTACAATGTGGCAATAGCCGCAGGACTCATTTCAGGAGTGAACCAAGCCGCCGATATAATGAGCAAAAGATTTGTCAATCTGATGGGGCATTTTCCCGATCTCGCCGTTTATTACCACGGTTTGCCCGAAGAAGAAAAGGGAATTATGGCAGTTTCACTCTATCCCGAGCTGTTTATGAGAGCGAGTTTTTACAACACATACCAAACTGAACTTGCCAATGCAGAAAAATACGATGATCCTCAAGCCATATTCAAGGCAAGAATCAAAAAAGAAGTTTTGGATGAGATTTTGGACATGTGGCGTGGCTTCCGAGTTCAGAACGGTTTGTTTACGTTTGCTTTTGATAAGGAGGACGAATTATGAACAACTCACGTTTTTATCAAACCGCAATGGAACGGATAAATGCGGAAACAAAAAGAATAGACGATTTCTGTGATGCATTGGACAAAAATCCGGCGGAAAGAAAAAGCAACATCACGGAATATAAATGTGCGAAATACAGATATGCCGGAGTAACGAATATATGGTATGCGTTATTCCATAGTCATCGAACAGCCGAACGAAATGAGGAAAATCATTATTTACCCCCCGAAGTCAACGACGTATTTATTACTTTTCCTGAATATGTGGCACTCTACGATGATGCTCCCGACAAAGAAAAGCGCGATTACGCACTGTACTACGGTGTCATAGTTTTTATCGAGTCAAAAATCGCAGAGATCACAGCAAACCTTCCTTTTGCCACCGATTGGGAAAAGATCGAGTTGGAGGAGCGCATCGGAGGATTGCTGTTTGCCAAAGAATGCCTTGATGAAGCATGGGAGAAGCGAAAGGAGGCGATAAAGTGAAAGAAAAACTGGAACTTTTAAAACTTTTGGCCGACGAAACCCGCCTTGGGATTCTCAACATTCTATTGAGAGAAGATTCCTACGTGGAAAAGATCGCCTGTGAGCTTTCACTTACTCCCGCCACGATCTGTTACCATCTGAAAAAAATGGAGTCCGCCGGTGTTGTGAACTGCGCTCGCTCCCAGTTTTATATTATCTATTCGCTGAACCGGGAAATTTTTGATAAACCGCTGTACGAGTTAATAAAAACAGACGAGACGATCGTTGACAGCGAGGAAAAATACAAAAAGGAAGTTATCTCACATTTTTTCAAGTATGGCAGACTAACACAGATACCGACGCAGCGGAAGAAGCGAGAAATCGTGCTCGCCGAGATAGTGAAGCAATTTGATCTTGGGCGAGAGTATGAGGAAAAAGAGGTCAATGAACTCATTTTACGCTATCATGAGGATTTCTGTACTATCCGCCGGGAGATGATCGCTTTCGGCATGACGACTCGCCATCACGAAATGTATAAAAGAGTAAAATGATGAATGAAATTCGTATAGGAGAGTGCATTTTGCGATACCGCAAGGAGCGGGGATTGACCCAGGGGGAGTTTGGCAAATTACTGGGGGTGAGCGCATTTGCTGTATCAAAATGGGAGAGAGAGATTTGTTATCCCGATATATTTTTATTGCCGGATATATCCCATATCCTTGGCGTTTCGATTGACGCAATGATGGGAAACGAGCGCCCCGGAGTTGAAAAATAAGTTTTCTTGCATTTAAGTAAACAAAACCTGCGCTTCTTTGTGAAGCGGAGGTTTCTTTTATAAATCAGTGTCTCTTCTTGATCAGACCAAGCGCCTTGCTGATTTCCATCACTACGAAGGGAACGAAGATCAGACCAAGACCGATCAGGTACATCTTCCAGGGGAGAATTACCAGACCGAAGATGGTGCTGAGAGGAGTGAACAGAACCAGTGCCACGAGGAGCGTGGAGGTCAGCGCGGCCAGATTCAGTGTCCGGTTGGTGAAGGGACCGATGTGGAACAGGGAGTGCTCGGTACGCATGTTGAATGCCTGTACGATCTGGGTCAGTGCCAGTACCATGAATGCCATGGTCTGACCGCCCTCGATCGTACCGGTGGATCTCTCACCCAGGATAAAGCCAACGAGGGTAAGGGCGGCGAACATACATCCCTGCAGAACTACCTGAATGCCCAGACCGTTTGCGAAGATACCTTCGGTCTTCGGCTTCGGCTTGCGATCCATTACGTCGGATTCCACGGCTTCCATGCCCAGCGCAATAGCCGGCAGGGAGTCGGTTACCAGATTGATCCACAGAAGCTGCATGGAGAGCAGGGGAGTCTTGTGCCACAGGATCATGGCAAAGAATACGGTCAGAACCTCACCGATGTTGGTGCCCAGCAGGAAGCCTACAACCTTACGGATGTTGGCGTAGATGCCGCGGCCCTCGCGTACTGCGTCTACGATGGTAGCAAAGTTGTCGTCGGTCAGAGTCATATCGGCCGCACCCTTGGCAACGTCCGTACCGGTGATACCCATAGCGCATCCGATATCGGCGGCCTTCAGAGCGGGCGCATCGTTTACACCGTCACCGGTCATGGATACAACCTGACCCTTGCGCTGCCATGCCTTCACGATGCGGATCTTGTTTGCGGGGGAAACGCGGGCGTACACAGAGATGCTCTCCACCTGTGCATCCAGCTCGGAATCGTTCATAGCATCCAGCTCGGCGCCGGTGATAGCGCGGTCGCCTTCCTCCAGGATGCCCAGTTCTTTCGCGATAGCGGATGCGGTAACTACATGGTCGCCGGTGATCATAACCGGCTTGATGCCTGCGCGGCGGCAAACTGCAACGGCGTCTTTTGCCTCCGGACGAGGCGGGTCGATCATACCAACCAGACCCATGAAGGTCAGACCGGTTTCCAGCTCATCAGAGGTGGGATTCTCGGGGATGGTCTCGATTTCCTTATAAGCCACAGCCAGTACGCGGAGGGCGTCCTCGCTCATGGATTCGGTGAACTTTTTGGCTGTCTCCAGATCGCCGGCGATGCAGCGGGACATCATTACATCAAAAGCACCCTTGACAATAACGATGTTCTTGTCATCGATCCGATTTACCGTGGACATCAGTTTACGATCGGAGTCAAAGGGGATTTCGGCCAGACGGGGGAACTTCTTGTTCAGATCGTCCTTCGGCATGCCGTTCCTATGCGCGGCCAGCACGATGGCAGTCTCGGTGGGATCACCGATGTGCTGCTCCTCTGTGCCGTGGAATACCACAGAGCCGTCACAGCACAAGGTGCCGTACATCAGCAGTTTCTTGATAGCATCGGAGTTGGCATTGTTGATGGCTTCCACATCAGCGGCACCGTCCACATACGCCTTGGTCAGCGTCATGCGGTTCTGGGTCAGGGTACCGGTCTTATCGGAGCAGATAACGGATGCGCCGCCCAGCGTCTCCACAGCGGGCAGACGGCGGATCAGAGCATTTTTCTTAACCATGCGCTGTACGCCGATGGACAGAACGATGGTAACGATGGCGGGGAGACCCTCGGGAATAGCGGATACAGCCAGAGAAACGGCGGTCATAAACATATGGAGCGGATCCAGATTGTTGATCAGGCCCACCGCAAAGATAATGGCGCAGGCACCCAGAGCAACGATGCCCAGATACTTACCCAGCTGAGCCAACTTCTGCTGCAGGGGAGTTTGTCCATCTTCCTCACCGTCCAGCAGGTTGGCGATCTTACCCATCTCCGTGTCCATGCCGGTGCCGGTAACAACGGCGGTAGCCGTACCGTAGGTAACACTGCATCCGGAGAATACCATATTGTGGCGATCACCCAGGGGGGCTTTCAGATCCACCTCGGCGGTGGCTTCCTTCTCGGAAGGAACGGACTCACCGGTCAGTGCGGATTCCTCGCTCTTCAGACTGACGCTGTGGAGCAGACGGGCATCGGCGGGGATGAAGTCGCCGGCTTCCAGACGAATGATGTCGCCGGGAACCAGATCGGCCGCTTCGATGATTTTTTCCTCCCCGTCACGAATGACGCGGGCGTGGGGGGCTGAGAGATTCTTCAAAGCATCCAGTGCCTTTTCCGCCTTGCCTTCCTGATATACACCCATGATGGCGTTCAGGATAACGATCACAACGATGAGCGCGGGTTCAAACAACTCGCCCCAGTTCTTCTCGACGCAGATGACCACAAAGGAAACGATAGCGGCGGCGATCAGAATCAGGATCATTACGTCCTTGAACTGATCCATGAAGCGCTGCATGGTGGTTTTCTTCTTCTTTTCGCGGAGTTTGTTGGGACCGTACTTCTCCTTACGGGAGAGCACTTCCTGGGACGAAAGTCCGCTTTGTGCGTTGGTGGAAAGAGCGTCCAGAACGTCTTTCACCGGATCATTGTGGAATGCCAATGTTATATCCTCCTGATATAAAATTTACAAAGGGAATGGGCAAAGCATGCCCTATGTCTAATGAAAGGAGTATGTGTATTGTTAGCAGATGTTACGGAAAGTATAAGGCTTTCCGCAAAACAAAAGCCAAGCAGGTGAAAAACCATGCTTGGCGTGATATCGGAACACAGACACATGCATAGCTTCACAGTTACACATGAGTCTCGCGATTTGAAGCAAGCCAGACCGGAAGGTCAGGATGTTGACTTGCTACGCACAAGGTGCGCTCGCTACTCCCTCATTACGGAGGATATTGTATCATAAATCACAAATATTGTCAAGTGGTGCTGCATAAATTTTCCTTCTGTTGGAAAATTCACGTTTGCGGAATTCTTTCGATGGTGTACAGCGAATTCAGAACCAGCCACAGCTGTGGGAAATAGCGCATGATGTTCCACACACTCCCGCCGGCCAGATCGTATTCCTGCAGCAGGCGGAGTTTCTGATCCATACTGCGCGCATCGTCGAACCAGACCACATGCTCCCGCACCTCCTCCGTGGCAGGATCACGCTCAAAATAGCGGAATGTAGGGGCCTGCGCCTGCTCATCGAATACGATTTCTGCTTTTTTGTCCGCCGCCAGCTGTACCGCCGCCACATTGGAAAGGGAGCGGGCCATGGATTCGCCCCGTACGAAGGGAAGCGTCCAGTCGTAGGCATAATTGGGGATACCGAGGAAAATCTTTTCCCGGGGAATCTCCGTGATGGCGTAGTCCAGTACCTGCCGCACCTGCGGCAGCGGTGCCACCGCCTGGGGCGGCCCGTAGGTGTATCCCCACTCATATGTCATGAGCAGCGTGTAATCCACCGCCGCGCCTACCGCGCCGTAATCGTGTCCCTCGTACAGAAGGCCCCGCTGGGTGGGGGAATTTTTCGGTGCCAGCGACGCAAAGAGTACCAACTCCTCCGGTGCCAGACGCTCTCGGAGTCGATTCAGAAATGCAGGATATGCCTCCGCATACTGGGCGGGGATGTACTCGAAATCCACATCCAATCCGCCGTATTCCTTTTCCGTCAGTGTGGCAAGAGCGTTGTCGATTACGGTGTTCGCCAATGCTTCATCCCCCAGAATCTGCGCCACCAATTCGTTGGAGAAGGTGCCTTCCTCCGTCAGGGATGTCAGCATCATCAAGGGCACTGTGCCGTATTCCTTGGCGATGGCGATCAACTCGCTGTCCCCGCCGGTGGGCGGAATCAGCGTGCCGTCGGGGCGGATTCCGTAGGTGAATATGGACAGATACGTCAGATAGGGGAGCGTGGTGCGCAGAATATTGCGGTCTATGTAGGGGTAGGCATATCCGTTTGTGCGGATGGAGCCCAGGGGCGGCGTCTCATAGGCGATGTTCAACACCTGCCCGGGATAGATGTAATTGCCGCCGGCCAGGGAAGGATTGTTCCGCCACAACTCGTTCAGGGATATGCCGTAGGCATTGGCAATGGACTGCAGCGTATCCCCGCCGCGGACGGTGTAGGTAAGAGTAGGATAGAGCAGCACCAGCGTTTGCCCCACGGTCAGTTTTTCCGGATTTTCCAGATTGTTGTCGGTGATGACCCGCGAGGGGGTGATGCCGTTCTTTCTGGCGATGGAGTAAACGGTATCACCGCTTTGGACCGTATAGATGATCATAAAAACCTCCCATTCGTTTGTCACTGTCCAGTGTATGCTGTGGAGCGTAAATTGCTACCCGTTGTATAAAAATCCCGATGTCTGGAAAAATAAAAAGCGCATAGTTTCAGTATATGCGCGAAAACAGTTCAGTTATGATACAGGAGGAAAAAACAGTGAAAATCCATTCGGTGTACGGACAGGAAATCCTGGATTCAAGAGGCAATCCTACCGTGGAGGCCACGGTAGTGTTGGTGGACGGCAGTGTGGGACGGGCATCCGTACCGTCCGGGGCGTCCACCGGCCAGTATGAAGCCCTGGAATTGCGGGACAAGGATGCGGACCGGTATAACGGCAAAGGTGTGACCCGTGCGGTACACAATATCAACACGGTGATTCGGGAAACGATCGCGGGCAAGAATGCATCCTTTTATGAAGTCGACCGCCTTCTTAGGGAAAAGGACGGTACGGAGGATAAATCCGCTCTGGGCGCCAACGCCACCCTCGCCGTGTCTCTGGCAATGGCGAAAGCCGCCGCCGCCAGCCTGTCCTTGCCGCTGTATCGGTATCTGGGCGGTCGAAACGGCATCCGTCTGCCTGTACCGCTGATGAATATCCTTAACGGCGGGGCCCATGCCTCCAACAATCTGGATGTGCAGGAGTTTATGATCGTGCCCATCGGATTTTCTACGTTCTCCGATGCGCTTCGCGCAGGAACGGAGATCTATCACGCCCTCGGTCGGAATCTGAAAAAGGCGGGGAAGAGCACCGCTGTGGGGGATGAAGGCGGCTTTGCCCCCGATCTGGCAGAGGATCGGGAGGCCATTGAGTATATTTTGACCGCCATCCATGATGCCGGATACGATACAGATCGTGTGAAGGTGGCACTGGACGTAGCGGCCAGCGAGTGGGCGGCGGATGGCAAATACCATATGCCCAAGGAAAACAAGGACATGTCCACCCAGGATCTGGTGCAGCGTTGGGATGCCTTGGCGGGGCAGTATCCCATTTTCTCTATCGAGGACGGCGTGGGCGAAAACGACCGGGACGGCTGGCGGCTGCTCACGGAAGTGTTGGGAGACAAAATCCTCTTGGTAGGGGATGATTTCTTTGTCACCAATCCCCTGCGCCTGCAGGCGGGAATCGCGGCCAATGAGGCAAATGCCGTGCTGGTGAAGCCCAATCAGATCGGATCACTCAGCGAGACGCTGGAGGTGATCCGCATGGCCGGTGAGGCCGGCTACCGCAGTATCGTGTCTCACCGATCCGGGGAGACGGGGGATACGTCTATCGCGGATATCGCCGTGGCCACAAACGCTGGCTTTATCAAAACGGGCGCGCCGTGCCGCTATGAACGGGTGGCCAAATACAATCGCCTGCTCCGCATCGAAGCGGAACTGGGGCAAAATGCAGTCTATGGCGGATGGATGCAGTAAATTTGGCGCATCCTCTTGCAATTGGGCAAAGAATGTGATATAATCAATAGGCTAATCAAAAAGCAAGCCGCAAAATAAGGCCATACCAGCCGGGGAGGTAGCGGGTCCTTGTACCTGAAATCCGCTGAAGCAGGGGTGGAATCCTATTTTGAGGGCTGTAGATGTGTGGTCTGCGCCGCAGCAGGCTGTGTTGAGGAATGGGTCTTGCGCGATCGGCGGCTGTGAACCATGTCAGGTGGGGAACCAAGCAGCATTAAGCAGTTGAGCCGATGCGCCGCGAGGTCGCCTGTTCTGAGCAGACTCTGCGGAATGCGCACATAAATACATGCTCGATCTTTAGGTGTATGGTCTTATTTTGCGGCTTTGCTTATCTCATGAAACAAGGAGGACAATTATGTACCAGGCGTTGTACCGTAAATACCGTCCCACCGTCTTTTCGGATGTGTGCGGACAGGAGCATATCACATCCGTCCTCCGCTACGAGACCGAAAGCGGACGGATCTCCCACGCGTATCTGTTCTGCGGTTCCCGGGGAACGGGCAAGACCACCTGCGCCAAAATTCTGGCCAAGGCGGTCAATTGCGAGAATCCCAAGAACGGCGAACCATGCGGACAGTGCGAGGCGTGCCGCGCCATTGATGCGGGCAGTGCCCCCGACGTGCTGGAAATGGATGCCGCCTCCAACAACGGCGTCGATTACATCCGCGATATCCGGGATACGGTGGCCTATACCCCCGCCATGCTGAAAAAGCGCGTGTACATCATCGATGAGGTACATATGCTGTCCACCAGCGCCTTCAATGCGCTTCTCAAAACGCTGGAAGAGCCGCCGGAATATGTGGTCTTTATCCTGGCTACCACGGAACTTCATAAATTACCCGCTACCATCATCTCCCGCTGTCAACGGTTTGATTTCCGCCGTATCCCCCTGCAGGTTTTGAGCGACCGTCTGGCCTATATCGCCCAGCAGGAAAAGATTCATCTGGATCCCGCGGCGGCACAGCAGATCGCCCGGCAGGCACAGGGCGGAATGCGCGACGCCATCAGCCTGTTTGAATTGTGCGGCGGCGGCGGTGCCGATGTGACGCTTACGCGGGTGGAGGAAATTCTCGGTCTTTCCTCCTACGATTTCCTTCGCTCCGTGGCCCTCAGCCTGGCCAAGGGCGATATGCAGTCCCTGTTTGGCATGATCGATTCCGTCTGCACGTCCTCCAAGGATCTGTCTGTGTTCTGGCAGGAGTTGACCGCCTTCTATCGCGATATCATGGTGGATAAATACTGTGCGGATACCTCCGCCTATCTGGATCTGACGGAACAGGAAAACGCGATTCTGCGCGAGGTGTCCACGCAATTCTCCATCCGTACGCTGATGTATCACTGCTCCATTCTGGATTCCGCTATGACCGCTATGCAGAGATCCCCCCATATGAAACGGACCATCGCGGAGTTTGCCTGCATGCGCATGTGTGATCCCCGCCTGGATTCGTCAAGCGAAGCGCTCTCTGCCCGGATCGCCCAGTTGGAAGATCGATTGGCTATGGTGGAAATCGGCGGTATTGCCGTCCCGGAGAAACCCGCTGCCGCAGTGCCGGTGAGTTCTCCTGCTGTACAGGCAGAACCAATCCCTGCCACCCAACCGAAGCAGGAAATTTCCCAGCCCACGGAAGCAGAGGAGATGGAATTTGATCCGCTTCCCGATGTCAGCGAATTCTTGGAAAAAATGGGACAGATCGATAAACAGGCGCAAAGTTTTCTTTCCGATGCGGAGATTTTGGTGTCCGCCGACGGAAAACAGGTGCGGATTTTCACCGATAACGCCTTTGCCGTCATGATGCTGGCCAAGGATTCGTCCCAAAACGCCATTGCCCGTGCCATGGCACTCTGCCGCATCACCACAGGACAGGCTACGATTACCGTGCGGGAAACGCAAAAGAAATCTGCCGCCAATACGGTGGAAAGCGAATTGTACTGATTATTACTATATCTATAAACAAATTCGGAGGTTACAACATGAAAGCAAGATTGCCGAAGGGTATGGGCGGCGGCCCCCAGAATATGCAGGGAATGCTCCGTCAGGCCCAGAAGATGCAGGAGGATATGGCCGCTCTGCAGGAGGATCTGGATGCTCGTGAGTACGATGTCAGCGCCGGCGGCGGTGTGGTCAGCGTGAAGATCACCGGTAAGCTGGAAGTAAAGTCCATCGATATCCAGCCCGAAATCGTGGATCCCGACGATATCGAAACTCTGTCCGATATCCTGGTTGCCGCGGTCAATGAAGCCATCAAGAAGGTCAACGAAACCAACAACGAAGAAATGTCCAAGGTGACCGGTTCTCTCAACATCCCCGGCCTGCCCGGTATGTTCTGATATGGCTGAATACATTGAGCCGCTGCAGCGGCTTGCCGATATGTTCCGCCGACTGGACGGAATCGGTGCGAAGACGGCCCTCCGTCTGGCCTTTTGTGTTCTGAATTTCTCTGAGGAAGAAGCACGGGAATTTGCTGATGCTCTGATTTCCGCCAAAACCGACATCTGCCTCTGTGAGAAGTGTCAGAACATCTCCACCGGCCCCCTCTGCTCCGTCTGCCTCTCCGAGGAGCGGGATGAGAGCATCATCTGCGTGGTAGAGGACCCCCGCGCTGTTATCGCCATCGAGAAGATGCACGGCTATCGGGGATTGTATCACGTGCTCCACGGCGCTTTGTCGCCCATGCGGCACATCGGCCCCGATCAGATCAAGATCAAAGAACTGATGGACCGCATCGAGGAGGGAAACGTGGGCGAGGTGATCCTGGCTACCAACTCCACTGTGGAGGGAGAAGCCACCGCCATGTATCTGGCCCGACTGATCGCCCCCTACGGCGTGAAGATCAGCCGCATCGCCAACGGCGTGCCCGTGGGCGGCGACTTGGAATACACCGACGAGATCACCTTGAAGCGCGCTCTCGACGGAAGATACGATATGAATTGAAAAAATCACCCCATGATGTGGGGTGTTTTTTTGTTACGCATCCTCTTTTACGGATGCGTCGGTGAGGCGTACAAACGTATCCAATTCGTAGGCTGGGAATAGAATCTCATACACCTCGCCATAACCCGTAAAGCGCAGGGAATAATAGGGCTTTATGTAAAGTATGCCGTAGTTGTTCTGCGTTATCTTATACGGTTTGTATGCGCCTGTATTGAAATCATCTTCTTTATTCCAGCCCGAAAAATTAACCCGTTTGTTTATCTTATAAATTCCCGTGATATCCGATAGGGGTATGCCTATTACTGATCTGTCATCGGCCAGACAAAGCATCTCGCCTTCGCGGAAGACCAGCATATCAAAATTTATATATTCAAACAAATCGGTGGCTCGTTTTTCCTTGCCGTTCTTTATCTTGTAGGGCCGGCTGAAAACATCTACGTTCAGGGCGTTTTCGGGAACCTGTAGAAAATCAAGGCTTTCCTTATGGATATTTACTATACTCTCCATATTTTGATGGAAATCCTGGCTTTCCATTACATGGCTCGCTTTCTGCTTTTCGATCAGCCATAGTACCAGGGCTATAAAACCGCAGATGGCACCGCTTACAGTCAACCAGGGCACCGCAGTGAATGTCTTGAGTCCGTTTTCATTCCAGGATTTGATGTATGCGATAAGAACAATAAAGAAAAACATCATGCAGAGTCCGCGGATCAAGATAAGCCATTTCGGCAGGGATGCCTTTTGTTCATGTTCCTTCATCAATCCGATGGATTCATCCTGCTTTTTGATCAGTTCCGCATCTGCACGGCGCAAGAGGAATTTTTCGTATGCACCGCTATCGTTGTCGTCATCCATGTTGATAGTAAATAAATTCTTCACAGGAGTCCCCTCAATGATGATGCGACGTGTAGAATTTCTGCAGATCAAAGACGTACTTGCCATCCTCGCCCACCACAAATCCCAGCTTCTTCAAAAGATCGGGATCGGCACAGCCATCGGCGGCCAGCAGGGTGGGGATGCCGCAGCGGAACAGAAAACTCATAGCGGCACGGGCCATAATCATCATGCCTTCCTCGTCCTCCACACCGGGGCAGGAGCGCAGATCGTGAAACTCGCCCAGCTCGCCCTTCAGGGAGAACTGGCACACGCCGATGGGGAAGCGAACGGTCTGCCCATCCTCCTCGCATTCGTTGGCCAGATAGGCAAAATCGGATTCAATATATGTACCGCCGCACAGCGTTACAAATTGTTTCTGTACGTTTTTTTCTTCGATCGGTTTAATTACCAGCATGTCATCTCTCGCTTTCGGATTTTGTGGCATTTTTCAGATAGGCGATCTCCTCTGGCGTCAGATGCCGCCATTTTCCCCGGGGCAGATCCCCCAGCGTGATCTCGCCGATGGCGACCCGGCACAAGCGTACTACCTTAAAGCCGAGCAAGTCGCACATACGCCGGATTTGTCGGTTCCGCCCTTCGTGCAGGATCAGTTCTACAGTGGATACAACCGTACCGTCGGGCATGGTTTCCCCCGATGAAATCAGGCACGCCTCCACAGGTCGGAGCACATATCCGTCCAGCGTCATAGGCTCCGCGAACCGTGCCGCATCCGCTTTTGTCAGCGTGCCGCGGATCGTTACCATATATTTTTTCGCAATGTGATGAGCAGGATGGGTCAGCCGATTGGTCAGGTCTCCGTCGTCGGTAAACAGAAGCATCCCTTCGGAATACATGTCCAGGCGCCCCACCGGATACACACGACCGGGTACGCCGTGAAGCAGTTCCGACGCGGTCTGCCGCCCTTTTTCATCCTTCATCGTGGTCACATAACCGATGGGCTTGTGGAGCAGGATATAGGTACGCTCACTCTGCTGATCCCTCGGGCGAATCATCTGCCCCCTCCAGCGCACGGTGTCCGACGCAGGATCGATTTTCTGACCGATCTCCGCACGGATGCCGTTCACCGTAATATTGCCTTTATGTATCTCCGCTTCCGCGGCGCGCCGGGACAGCACGCCGCAGTCGGAGAGATATTTCTGTAATCTGATTGTTTCCATAGTCCCTACTTTTTCGGTGCAAAAAATTCTTGTAATGATTCCCACCGGGATTTGGTATGGGGAACCGCCTCCGCGTCCTCATCCGCTGTCAGCGGCACACGGGCAATCTCCTTGCCGTCGCAGAAGAATACAGCCTCGCCAACAGTATCGCCCGCACAAACGGGTGCGCACAGATATCGATTGGCCTCGATCACACGGGTGATCTCCCCGCGATCCCGCGGCAGAACCACGGACACGGCTTCGTGGTTGGAGACGCGGATTTCCTCCGTCAGTGATCCCAGACAGGGAAGTGTGCACTGAATCTCCCCCGGCTGTGCCGACACGGCGCATTCGTACAACGAAAAGCCGTAGTCCAGCATGGCGGTGTGATCCTGCCAGTCATCCGGCGCGGACAAAGTGACCGCGATCATTGTCACGCCATCCCGGGTGGCGGCGCTCACCAGACAGCGCCCGCACCGCTTGGTGTAGCCGGTCTTGACGCCGATGGCACCGTCGTAGTATTTCAGCATCCTGTTGTGATTGATCAGCACGCGGATGCCCTCATCCCCATTCAGCGGGATGTTCATTTTGTACGTGGATACGATCCGCGCAAAATCGGGGTTCTGCAGAGCATACCGGGTCAGTATGGCCAGATCGTAGGCCGAGGAATAGTGCTCCGCGTTGTCCAGCCCGTGGGGATTGGTGAAATGGGTATCCGTCAGCCCGATCCGGGCGGCTGTTTCGTTCATCATAGCGGCAAAGGATTCGATATCCCCCGCCACCTCAATGGCAATGGCGGCCGCGGCATCGTTGGCACTTTCCAGCATCAGCGCACAGAGCAGCTGCTCCATAGTGAGAACTTCGCCCGCTTTGAGGTAGACAGACGAGCCCTCCACCCCCACCGCTTTATCCGAGATTTTCACGGATTTGGCCAGATCGCTGTGCTCCAGGGCCACCAGCGCCGTCATGATTTTCGTGGTGCTGGCCATGGGCAGGTGCTCATGAGCCCTTGTGTCCATCAGCACGTCCCCGGAGGATGCTTCCATCAGTACCGCCGCGTGGGCGGATACCCCCGGTGCGGCATGGACATTTACGGGGATAGCATGTATAAGCAGTACAGCCGCCATGGCGGCAAGAAATAATTTTTTCACAGAAAACTCACTCCTGTCGGATTGGATACATTTATCCTTTCCGCAGGGAGGAAAGTTATCCGCTGAAAAATTTTACGGTTCCGCCAGCATTCAGCTCTTGGCAATATCCTCCGCCAGGGGCTTTTCGTCGGATTCGTCGGATTTTTTGGCAAAGATTGCCTTCAGCTTTTCAATCAGTTCGGGGGAGCGATCCAGCAGCCCCACGATCTGGGAAATGGGATCGGACCGGTCGGAGGTGGGCTCGTTCACGTTCAGAAGCTGTACATCTCCGTGGGGAGATACCACCAGAAACGCAACGGGAGATACGGTCAGACCGGTTCCGCCGCCGCCGCCGAAATTGTTTACAGAAGTGGAGGTGCTCTGGGTGTTCTTGCCCAGATAATCCACGCCGCCGGAGGCGAATCCTACGAACACCTTGGATACGGGGATGACCAGCGTGCCATTGGCCGTGGTGATGGGAGATCCGATCACGGTGTTGGAATCCACCATAGAGCGGATGCTGTCCAGGGGGGTTTGAATGATGTCGTTCAGTTTGTTCTCGCTCATGTTTCTACCTCATTCATTTTTGTATTTTAGGCGAACTCGCCGTTTTTTCTTTCATAAATCGGATGAAGAATACGATGCCTGTGCTGAGCAGATCGATCAGTCGGAGCCGGAAGATGATCAGCAGATCAGCCGTGGTTTTCTGCGCCAGGAAATCGGGCACAACGGATACGTACGTGTTTTTTGCGCGGGTCATTTTCGTCTTTGTTGCAATCAGTTCCATCAGGTACGCAACGCCTTGGGAAACGATTCCGTAGGTCAGCGCGGTCTTTGCCGCATCGGGACCGCCCACGACGATGTTCACCCGGGCGATCTTCACGCGCAGCTTGCCGAAAAACGTATCCAGCACACCGCCCACGATCCGCAGAATCAGCGACATAGTCGATGGCTCATCCGCCATTTCCGCATCATTCGCTTTTTGTTCTTTTTCCGCTTGCTTGGCCTTGTCGGTGTCTTTCTTTTTTTGGGCCTTCTTCTGATCGGCCAAGCGCTTCTTTTCCGCCCGTTCAGCATCCTTCAAAAGAAGCTTTTCATATTTTTTCTTGGATAAAGGCTTTGCCTTTTTTTCTTTTTTGGGGAGTATGGGAAAGTATATTCCCGGCACGCCCACTGATAAGGTAACTTCCTCTTTATACCCGATCTTAATGGATACGGGGATCAGGATGAGCGCGCAGAGAAAAAGCAAGATTCCCAGTACGATCCATAATGCGATCACAGGCGCTCCTCCTTTCGGTTAGATGGTGGGATATTTACTCCATTTCCTCCGTTGCCGGGGTATCCTCGTCCAGGGAATCAACCACCGGTTCAGTCGTTTCCGGAATCGCTTCCTCTTTTGCCTTCATAGGCAGGGTGATCTCCGGCAACTCACTGAGGGAATTCAGGCCGAATACCCGCAGAAAATCCTCCGTCGTCCGATAGAGCATGGGACGGCCGGGGGCATCCAAACGGCCGCAGGGCTCGATCAGATGCTTTTCGCAGAGGGTGTTTACGCTGTAATTGGAATCTACACCGCGTACCGTGTCAATATAGGCACGGGTGACAGGTTCGTTATAGGCAACGATTGCCAAGACCTCAATGGAGGAGGCGGACAGATTACCGCCGCGGCGGATACCCAGCGCCTCGCGGATGTGCTGACCGTATTGCTCCATGGTGCACAGCTGGCAGGAGTCGTCAAATGTCAGAAGCATAATACCGCGTGGCAGGGGAGAATCGATGGAATTGTATTCCATAGCGTATTCCAAAACGATTTTTCGCACCTGAGCCGGCGTTTTATTCAATACGTCCGCCAACTTATCGTACGTAATCGGGTGTCCGGCGGCAAAAAGGATCGCTTCAATCGCCCGCTTTATGCTGCGGACGTCCTCTTCTTCGCAGATATCCATCTGCGTCATTTCCTTAATCTCTTCCATATCCAACCTGCTTCCATTATACGTTTGCGGATTCTTTCAAAATCCGCTTCACCGTTTCGGGATCCGCATCCCGATTCAGGGAGATCTGTACCGATTCATCGGAGCGGATGATTCCGTCGGAGGAGTATTCCGTTTCCTCCAGCAGCACAGCTCCCGCTTTGAGCAACTCCAGCATCGCCATAAACATAGCGATCATGGTGGAACGGGAATCCGCTGTGGAGAAATAATTGTATAACGTAATGGGCTTGCCCGTGCTCAAAACCTCGATCAGACGGGATGCCACAACCGCCACCGATACCGGAGGCTTCTTGATCAGCGGCTCAAACCGCTTTACCGCATCCTCGTCGGATACGCGGATCTCGGACAGCATTTTCAGCATAGCCCGGCTCAGTAGCTCCGCATCGTGATCGGCTACGTAGGAGGTGTCCACCTGGATCTCGTCCGTGTCCTTGATCATACGGGTGCCAAACTCCGCAAACATACGGGTAAGGGAAACGGAGGCCTCTTTGGTGCGCTTGTATTCCAGCATAGCGCTGGCCAGCATAGCACGGGGGTCCTCGTCGGTTTCCTCGTTCCGGGGCAGGAGCATCTTGCTTTTGATCAGCATAAGCTCGCTG